>JAKSVY010000060.1 GCA_024413875.1 Bacilli bacterium | reverse complement strand
TCCAACTAGTATCAGTTAATATTTCTTCTCTTGTTCCATCATTCTTAATTAATATGACTTTTGCACACAAAAGGTATTTACTACCCCATATTTCACCTGGGTGATTATCAAATCCCATTCTACCTTTGTAAATGCCATCGCCTACAATAACTTCTAATTTATTCTGTTCTTTAATTAGAGAAGTGATATCAATCTCTTGATAACGAAGATAATCATCATAATCATTAAAACCAGGATTTAAATATCCATGATCAATCTTGTTACCATTTAAATAACATTGATATAGTCCTAAACCGGTAACAACTAATCTTGCTTCTTTAATGTTATTTGAATCAAATTCTTTAAAAAATACAGGATGAGTTATATCTTCTTTTGGAGTAATAAAAGAAGCATCTAAATCATCTGCAACAAAGAAGGTTACAACTTCACTCTCTTCCTCTTCTCTAATCATTTTCCAAAAGTAGTGGTGACCTTTTTCATATTTACAATCAGCTTTAAAGTGATTCGCGTTATCTAATAAAACTTCTTTTTTAATTAATAAATTATGGAATTCAATATCATCAGATAAAACAAATTCAAATCTATTGCCTTTTGTAGCAATAAATGAATATGAAATATCGTCAATTATTCCATATGGATTAATCTGATCGTTTGTTTTTAATGAATAAATCATGCTAACCTCCTCTACTTTTGTAGTGTAATTTAATACAAATATTTCTACTTTTGTATACGATGCGTATACCTGCAAATAATTATAAAATTTTTGCCATTTTCATACAAAGAAAGAAAGTCAAAAATTGCCTTATAATTTAGGCATTACTTTGTAATATTTTTTATTTGCTTAATGAACTTTTTATATATTCGTTAGGAGTTAATCCGGTTATGCTTTTAAAGGCTGAACAGAAATGTGATTGACTAGAAAAACCTAATTCAAAAGCAATTTCATTTTTCGTTAAATTTGAATATTTAAGCATCTTTTTTGCTAAAGACATTTTTAGTTTAAGTACGTATTGACTAATTGTCATTCCGGTTTCCTTTTTAAAGATGGAACTCAAATAGTTTGGAGTAACAAATAGATTATCTGCGATTGTTTCCACATTTGTATTTCCAGTTAGATGTTCTTTAATGTATTTTTTTGCTTTTAACACATGAATATTGTAATTTTTGATTTCGCTTACATCTTCTTTTACTGCTTGAACCATATCACATAGTGCATAAGCTAATTTTCTAATTTGCAAATTAGGTTCCTTCGGGTTTTTAGTTTGCTCAACTGCTTGTATTGCTTTATCACTTAATGCATAGGCTGTTCTATAGTTTGCACCTGATTTAATAGCCGCTCTTGTAATGATGGTAATACCACAAATAGTCATGTTTTTAATATTTCTAAATGAATCAACTGATTCAACAGTTTGTTCATTAGACATAATCTCATCTAATCCTTCTGATAGAGCATCTTTATCCGCATTACTAATCGCGGTTTCAATTCTTTCTACTTGGTCATACCCGTGATGGTTATTGCTATCGACTTCAGAAATAAAGAACTGCTTAATTACGTCAGAAGTAACATCGTCATTAATGTAATTGAAGTTATGCTCCATGAATTCTTCTCTAGTAACTGTTTGACCATTAGCAATCATATTGATAGTAAGGATTGGATTACATAATGAAGATATAGAAATTTTAAGTGGTTTTAATAATGTTCCAATTTTATTGGAGAATTTTCTTTTGCTGATAATATTGCCGAAAAATTCAAAAGGACCAATTAATAGAAACCCATTTTCTTCTTTGATAAAGAAATATCCTGTATCCCCAAATTCAACATAAGTTGGGATATCAGATACATCTATTTGATTCATATTTTCTTTAATTACAGAAATAGTAATTGCACCTTGTGCCTGATGCTTTATGTCATCAAGTGCAATACTCCTCTTTCCATCAAAATATGTGACTTTGAATTTATAAAGATTCGCGATGTATTTTATATTGTCAAATTTTGTCATATTTATTTTTTATAATCCTATTATATCAAATACTGTAGAAAAACATAATAAATTGTAGAAATCTGAAAGAATACTTAATTAGAAGCAAATAGTATAATCTCGACAAAAGAATATCGAAAATATAATTTTTCCGAAAATACGTACTTTTAATTACGAGGTATTTTATGACTAAAGAAGCACTTGTACAAATTAGAGGCATGCGCAAAACTTTCGGACCAACAATCGCTTTAAAAAAGGTTGATATCGACTTCTATCCAGGAGAAGTTAGAGGCCTTATTGGTGAAAATGGTTCTGGTAAGTCAACAGTCACATCTATTATGGCTGGCATGCAAAAAGCCGATGAAGGCACAATGACCTATAAAGGTGAATCGTGGAATCCTAAATCAATGAACTGGGCACTTGAACAAGGTGTTGGCATGATTGTCCAAGAATGTGGCACTGTTCCAGGAATTACTGTTGCAGAAAATATCTTCCTTGGAGATATGAACCAATTCCGCACATTTAAGTTATTTGTTAACAGAGCCAAAATGTTCAAAACAGCTCAACAAGCATTAGATGATATTGGTGCTGGACATATTAAGGCAACACAAATTACAGAAACATTAGATATGATGGATCGTAAGCTTGTTGAAGTTGCTAAAGTTTGGATGAAAAGACCAGAGATATTAGTAGTTGATGAAACAACAACATCTCTTTCTCAAAAAGGACGTGACATCATCTATGACATCATGAACAGAATGAGAGAAGCTAATAAATGCGTCGTATTCATCTCCCATGACTTAGATGAAATCATGGAAAAATGCGATACATTAACTGTTCTTAGAGATGGCGATATCATTCGTACATTTGATAAATCAGAATTTGATCCAGATGAAATCCGTACTTCAATGATTGGTCGTGAATTACAAGGCGACTATTATCGTTCCGACTGGGATGGAAGTCATGGAGAAAATGTTGCAATTAAATTAGAAAACGTATGTCTTGGAAAACGTATTAATAACATCAACTTAGATATCCATGAAGGTGAAATCCTTGGTATTGGTGGCTTATCTGAATGCGGCATGCATGAAGTTGGCAAACTAATCTATGGAGCAATTAAACCAACAGAAGGAAAAATCTCTGTTAATGGAACTCAAATTAAAAATCCTAGCCAAGCAATGAAATTAGGCCTCGGCTATGTTGCTAAAGATAGAGACGTTGAATCTCTTTGTACTGATGCTTCTATTAAAGATAACATTGCAATTGCTGGTTTAGATCGATTCGCTGTTGCTAAACACTTCATCTTCTCTCGAAATGAAAAGAAATACGTTAATACACAAAGCGATTTCATGAAAGTTAAGTGCTATTCAACAAACCAATTAGTTACTCAATTATCTGGTGGTAATAAGCAAAAAGTCGTTTTCGCTAAATGGATTGGCCGCGATTCTCGCATCTTAATCCTCGACTGCCCAACTCGTGGTATTGATATTGGTGTTAAACAAACAATGTACCAATTGATGTACAAGATGAAAAAAGAAGGCAGAACCATCATCTTAATTTCTGAAGAAATGTCTGAACTTATGGGTATGGCAGATAGACTTGTCATTATGAAAAATGGCGCGATATCAAAAGAATTCCCAAGAAGTGCCGACTTATCAGACGCAGAAATTATTAAATACATGATTTAGGAAAGGAGAACGATATGGCAAAAATTAGATCTTTATTCAAAAGCAATCAAGATAGCGATAATTCTGAATTAAGAGTTAAGAAAGCTTTAATTAAAAGCAGAATTATCTTCATGATTCCACTTATCGCATGTGCTTTATTAGCAGCCTTATATATCATATGCGCGTTAATTAAAGAATATGATATAGCAATTGGCTTAGACGTCATTATTTCTAAAGCAACATTAGTAGTTTTAGTCGCTACTGGTGGTACATGTATCTTTGCTGCAGGTTCCTTCGATTTATCATTAGGTTCTAACATGCTTCTCAGTGCTGTTATTGGTGGTCTTGTTGGAGTTAAAACAGGTAACCTCTTCTTAATGTTCATTACTTGTGTTGTATGTGCAGTTTTATTCAGTGTGTTGAACTCTGTTCTTGCTTCAACATTTAAATTACCAGTCTTTATTATGACTGTTGTTATGATGAATGTTTATGCGGTTGTTGCTGCATTAATCATTTCTAAAGCAGGTGTTAGTTCACATATCTCTGTTCCAATGGCACTTGTTGATAGTTTAAATACAGTTTGGTTTAGATTATTCATCATTGTTGCTTATGTAGCAATTTGCTGTTTCTTCTTCTATATCACTAAAATGGGAAGAAGACAAAAATTTCTCGGTGGTAACCCATTCTGCTCTTACCTCTCAGGTTTAAAGGCAACAAGAATTACAATCTTATCCTTCGCATTAGCAGGTTTAGGTATTGGTCTTGCTTCCTTCTCATTAATTGTTGAAACTCCAACTCTATCTTCAACTAGTGGATCTAGCGTTGGTATGAATATGTTAATTGCATTAGTCTTCGGTGGTATGTCCATGAGTGGTGGACCTAAATCAAAGATGTATGCTGCTTTAATCGGTGCCTTCTCTATGGCATTCTTAGACGCATTTATGAATTTATTCATCAGTGGTGACTGGTACTTACAAATCATCAAAGGCGTCTTATTCGCAATCGTTGTTTACGCCATTACGGTGGGTAATAAACATAATAAATTATTAGAAAGATAAAACGAACAGGAGGATTTTATGAAAAAGTTAGGCGTTTTATTAACAACAACTATCATGGCTGCTGGAGCATTAGTAAGCTGCTCAGGTAATGGTGGTAAAGTCAAAATTGGTGTCATTCGTGAAGATGCTACTTCCGGTGAATCACTTGCTTGGGAAAGCTATTTAAAAGAACTTGGAAATCAAATGAATATTACATTCGATTTCACAACTACATCAACTTCTACAGAAGAAGTTCAAGCAATCAATACTTATGCTTCTAAAGGTTTTAAAGGTGTTTTCTTACTTTCTGCACAAGATATGGTAGCTAGCATCTCTGCTGCAAACAAAAAGAAAATGTATGTCGTTTCTCCTACAGGTCACCCAACAAGTGAACAATTATCACAAATTGAAGACCTTCCATATTATTTAGGTTCTGTCGCTCCAACATCTGATACAGAGTTTGAAGCAGGATACAATCTTGCAAAATACTTTGTTGAATCATTAGGAAGAACAAACTTCACAATCTTTGGTGGAGCTACATTATTCGCATCTGATATGCACGTTTCAAGATTAACAGGTATGATGAAATATTTATGTGAAGATGAAACAACAACATATGATGGTTCAACTGACCGTTATGACATTTATGGCAAAGTAATTGGTGCTGGTGTTGATACAACAAAATTCTCTTCTACAAGATATCAAATCTCTGGCTATATGCACGGTTTTGAATTCAACGAATCATTCTCTGTCGCATTAGCAAATTCATTATATGCTGGTGGTACAGCAGTTCTCTCTGTTGGTGCTACTGATGCAGTTACAGGTATTGCTTATGGTATTGCTGCTTCAAGTAATGGCGCAATCACAGATTTAAAAACAGGTGGTATTGATGCTATTACTCCAGAATATGCAAGTTTCTTCGATATGGGCTATACATATGACTGTGGTAAATATGCTTCTGCAATGGCACCAGCATTATGCTTAATGAAATCTGCATTAGATGGTAACAAAGTTACTGAAAATGGCAAAGCTGTTAAGATTGGTCTTCAATACTGGGCAGCTACATCTAAAGATGCATTATTATCTATGACAACAAAAGAAAGTGCTGAATATGGTTACTTATACAACGCTGAAGTTGTTAATGGTATCGTCGGTGCTGATGATGTTCTTACAGAAGTTAAAAATTTAGCAGGCGCTGATTATGCAGGCGCTGAAGCAATTCACGATCGTTATAATTCTGCTAACAAGTAATTATTAATTTCTTAAAAAGCTTTTAGGGGAGTCAAATCGGCTCCCCTAAAGGGAAAGGCTAGGTAAAACTTATGAGTTTAAATAAAAGCAAAATCTTTGAAATTCTAAAGAAGGCATTTGGAGTTATTATCATTCCACTTCTTTGCTTCGTTATTATGGAAATTGTTTGTCTTGCTAATGGAAGAACACTCTTCTCTGGCGGTGCACCAACATTCCAATCATTTACAAGAGGCATTACATACATCGTATTACTTTCTTTAGGTGTTTCAATTAACATGCATACAGGTCGTTTCGACTTTGCTACTGGTGCAACAATGGTTATCAGTGGTGTTGTTGGTGCGCAATTTGCATTAGCAACAGGTATGGGACCTATTGGTATGTGCTTATGTGCTGTTGTTGTCGGTGTTGTTTGCGGTGCAATTAGTGGAACATTATATGTTGTTACTAAATTACCTCCAATGATTATCGGTTTAACAATGACTCTTATTTTAGAAGGCGTTACAGCAATCATTACTGATGGCTGCAAACCAATCAAATTTGGTACCGATCCATCATATTACCAATTTACTATTAATTTCTGGGCATCTCTTGTTATCGTTGTTCTAGCCTTAGCGGTAACTGTCATACTCTTCTCTTATACTAAATTTGGTTATGATTATAGCGCCTTACAAACAGGTCAAAAGATCTCTGTTAATACTGGTATTAACGAAAAGAAAAATGCTATTTTCTGTTATATGATTGCTGGTGGTTTATTCGGTGTTGCTGGAGCTCTTAGTGTTATGTCTACTAATGGCATTACCCCAACATATAACTTCTCAACAATTGCGAAAATGTTTACATGCTTCTTACCATTATTCTTTGGTGGATTTGCTGCTAAATACATTAACAAACAACTTGGTATCTTTGTCGGCTGTATTGCTTATGAATTTATTATCATTGGCTTTGGCCAACTTGCTGCTGTTGATGTTGCATTTACTCCAGATGCTCAAAAAGTCGTTGAAGCAGTTATCCTCGTCTTATTCTTAATTTACACAACTAATGAACACGCTATCCAAGAGTTTGTTATGTTAAAGAATTTAAGAAAGAAATTAGCAGAAAAGAAAGCAGCTGCTGAATAAAGGTTATATTTATGATTAAGAAAGAACAATTAAGAGCAAACCCTTTCTTTCTTTCTGATAAAGATATTGATTGGGTTTACAAAACATTAGAAGAAATGAGTGTTGAAGATAAGATTCATCACTTATTCTGCCTCATCACTTATAACGATGAAGAAGACTATTGCCGTTATATCGGACAAATCGTTCGTCCAGGTGGCTTTATGTCTCGTGTTATGTCAGCGGAAGAATGCATTTCTGCTGTTGGCAAAATGCAAAAATATTCAAAGATCCCAATGCTTGTCGCTGCTAACTTAGAAGCTGGTGGCAATGGCATGATCAATAATGGAACAATTTTAGGTAGACCAATGGAAGTTGCTGCTACTGGTGAAATTGAACAAGCACGTCGTTTAGGTGAAGTTTGCGGTGCTGAAGGTGCAGCTGTTGGTTGTAACTGGGCATTCGCACCTATTATTGATATTGATTACAACTGGAGAAATCCAATTACAAATACAAGAACATTTGGTTCTAATCCAGAACTTGTTAAAGAGATGGGCAAAGCATATGTTTTAGAAGTACAAAAACATGGCTTAGCCGCTTCTATTAAACACTTCCCTGGTGATGGTAGAGATGAACGTGATCAACACGTTGCCCCATCTATTAATGATTTAAGTTGCGAAGAATGGGATAACACTTATGGTGCAGCTTATAAAGCTAGTATCGATGCTGGTGCTAAAACAGTTATGATTGGTCATATATTACAACCAGCATATACACGTTATTTCAATCCATCTATTAAAGATAAAGATATTATGCCTGCATCAGTTAGTAAGGAATTAGTTACTAACTTATTAAGAGAAAAATTAGGGTTTAATGGTTTAGTCATTACTGACTCAACAACAATGGCGGGCGTTGCTTCATTAATTAAACGTGAAGATATGGTACCTTTAACCATTGCTGCTGGATGCGATATGTTCTTATTCACAAAGAATCTTGATGAAGATATTGAATACATGACTAAAGGTTATGAAAAAGGCGTCTTTACAGAAGAAAGATTAAACGACGCTGTTACAAGAATCCTCGCATTAAAAGCATCGCTTAAATTGCACGAAAAGCAAGCTAATGGCACATTAGTTCCTTCTATTGAAGAAGCGAGAAAAATTATTGGACAAGAAAAGTTTATATCTTGGAGTAAAGAATGCGCTGATAAATCAATTACATTAGTAAAAGAAGAAAAAGGCGTATTACCAATTAATCCAACTAAATATAAACGCATCTTATTCTATTCATTAGAACCAAAATTAGATGGTCCATCTATCTTTGCAATCG
>JAKSVY010000006.1 GCA_024413875.1 Bacilli bacterium | reverse complement strand
ATTACACCAAAAAGATTAGTGTGAACTGCATCATATACAGACTTTGAAAATTGGAAGTCTACAAAAGATCCAGTAATAATCATTGCTAATGCAACAGCTATAAGGACTATATATTCGCGAGCTTTAATAAAGTTTCTAGTCATAAGTTTCCCCTTAATACAAGTATTATACTATCAAAGATGTTTTATTTGACACTATGTTTATCTCTTTTCAAATGTGATTGCAGCACTAAATGAATTAACATCACCTAAATCACCACTAATAATAGTTTGTGTTTCATTAGAACTGACTTTAATATCAACCACATCATCAGCCTTAATCTCTTTATTAAAATTAATTAAGAATGATTTGATTCTATTTTCTTTTAATTTTTCTACTGGAATAGCATCTACAACGTAATCAACGTATTTAGTGTTGTTTAAATGACCATTCATATCCATTTCTGAATATCTAACTTTTCTTTGTTCTAATAAAGAAACTTCATCAGTAGTGACTTTTCCCGGAAGTGGAAGTTCCCCATCATGATGTTCTTCTGGAAGTTTAAGTTTTCCAAATGGGTTTAATGATACTTTTCTTGTTGTTAAATCAATAATTGCCCATAGAGTAGAACATCTCGCTAATAATTCACCTTTTTTAGTTTTAATTTCAAAATATCTAGGAAAGATAAAACTCTTATTTTCCCCAGGATATGTATTAATAACAATTGTTTCTTCATACTTAGGATAACGATACATTTCAAGTTGCATTCTTGTAAGAATCCACGCTTGTCCTAAATCAAATGTTTTCTTGCTACCAACACCAATCTTATCAGCATGTGCAGTAGCGATTTCTTGGAACATTCTAAAAAGCGAAGATAACTTAACTTCTTGGAATTGGTCCCCATCTGTTGAATTGATAAAAAATTTATCAGAATACATACAAAACCCCCTATTTTGTTGTAATAGCACTTAAGTATATTTGCTTTCCTGAAGCGTATGTCATGTCAGTCAAAACTTTAGCGACTTCTTCTTTTGTGCCGACCGCATAAACGATCCACTTTGATACAATACCAGTAATTCCAGCGAAAAGATATTCAATTTGAAGTTTTGTAGTGTCGTTTTTCTTAATAAATGTAAAAACCTTATCCATGACTTTATTGGTAGAAATGCGTAGATAACCCGCCATTGCAGGGTTAATTAAATAAATACGATAGATATCAATGTTTGCCTCAATTTCATCCATTAATCCGTTAAAGAATGCTGCAACCCTTCTTTTGTTTTTAGATTTAAAAGTTGATTCAATGTTCATATTAGTAAACCTATTAAGCATTGATTCATTTGCTAGCTTTTGGACTAAATCTTCTTTTGATTCATAGTGAAGATAGAAAGTATTTCTATTGATTTGAGCGCGTTTTGCAACGTCATTGATATGAACATTGTCAAAGCCCACTTCTTCAACTAATGAAAAGAATGCATCCTTGATAGCTTGTTTTGATTTAATAATACGTAAATCTTCCATAACTTACCTCTTAATAGACACTTTAGCATAAATGTCGCTTAATAGACAAGTGTTAATGTGTGATTATTGCTTATTATTATGTATATAAATATATTAAAAAGGTCGGTTTAACCCGAGAAAGAAGGATTTATTATGGCAAAATTCGCTATTGTTGGTGACTCAACATGTGACCTCACCACAGACTTAAGAAAAGATTATGAAATCGAGTATGCACGTATGCTCGTTTCATTAGGAAATACAGCAGATTCAAGAGAAATCTATGCTGACTTAGACTGGAAAGATCTCTCAGCAAAAGAATTCTATGATCAAATGCGTAATGGCATGAGACCAAAAACTGCTCAAGTTACAGAACAAGAATTCGATTTAGTTTTCATCCCACACCTCGAAAAGGGTGAAGATGTCTTATATCTTGCTTGTTCATCAGCTTTATCAGCATCTGTTAAGTTAGCTGAAAGACTCGCTGTTGAAAAGTATGCAGTCCAATACCCAAATGCACGTGTTATCGTTGTTGATACATTATGCTCATGTATGGGTCAAGGTATGATGCTTATCGATGCATCTAAGATGCGCGCAGAAGGCAAGACTATTGATGAAGTAGCAGCATTCTTTGAAGAAAATAAATTACGTTATAACCAAGCAGCTACACTTGAAACACTCGATTACCTCGCAAAAGCAGGTCGTGTTAAAGCAGGTAAGGCTTTCTTTGGTAACTTATTTGGTGTTAAGCCAATGTTAATTTCAGATGCTAAGGGTAACAACTTTGCTTCTGAAAAACAAAAAGGACGTAGAAATGGTCTTCTCCGCCTCGTCTCTATGACAGCTGAAAGAATTGAAAATGCTAGCGAACAAGTTGTTTACCTTTCACACGCTGATGCAAAAGCAGAAGATGTTGAACTCGTAAGAACAAAATTATTAGAAGAAGTCGGTGTTAAAGATGTTTACGTCTTATCACTTGGACCAATCATTGGTGGTGTTACAGGCCCTGGTACAGTTGCTGTCTTCTGTTACGGTAAGAAAGTTGACGTTGTCGGCGAATAATTTTTATGGAACTCCTAACCTTAAATGGCCAATTATTTAAGGAAATCACAAAATGTGCTGCCTTAAATTTAAGAGCCAATTATGAAGAAGTAGATAACTTAAACGTTTTCCCAGTTCCTGACGGAGACACAGGAACCAATATGTGCCGTACTATTGAAGGTGGCGTTTCAGCTATTGCTAGTTCAGAAGAAAATAACATCGGTTTATTAGGTAAAGCTTTATCTAAAGGTGCTCTTATGGGTGCTAGAGGTAACTCAGGTGTTATTCTTTCACAAATCTATCGTGGTATTTGTAAAGGCTTAGCTAATTATGAAGAAGTCAATGTTCTTCAATTAGCAGAAGCTTATAAAGTTGGTGTTACACAAGCTTACCAAGCTGTTGTTACTCCTGTTGAAGGTACAATCCTTACAGTTTATAGAGAAGCAACTGAATATGCTTGTGCAAATATTACTGAAAATTCAACAATCAATGACTTCTTTAAATTACATTTAAAGCAAGCATTGGTTTCTCTTGCTAACACTCCAAACTTACTCCCAGTTTTAAAAGAAGCTGGTGTTGTTGATAGTGGTGGCCAAGGTTATGTCTACATGGTCAAAGGTATTGTTAGATATCTTGATGGTGAAGAAGTTGAAGGTTCTTTAGAACTCGAAGCTAAAAAGGAAACAGGCGAAGCTGCTCCAGTAGATTTCAATGCTTTCACAGCAGATGATGTTCTCCAATTTGGATACTGCACAGAATTCATCCTTAGACTTCAAAACTCTAAAGTTGATGTCGCTTCATTTGATGAAAACGTTATCATCGACTATTTACAAAATAGTGATGTTAAAGGCGATTCGATTGTTTGCTTAAAAGATGAAGATGTTATTAAGACACACGTTCACACTAAGAATCCTGGTTTAGTTTTAACTAAGATGCGTGAATTTGGTGAATTCTTAACAATCAAGATTGAGAATATGGCTCTTCAACATAACGAAATTACTGAAGAAGAAAAAGCACCATATAAGAAATACGCTATCGTTGCAGTAGCATCAGGTGAAGGATTATCTAACCAATTCAAAGAATTTGGTGTTGATCAAATCGTTAGCGGTAACAACACAATGAACCCATCAACAGAAGACTTCATTGCAGCTTATAAGAAGATTAATGCTGATCACATCTTTGTCTTCCCTAATAACAAGAATATTATTATGGCAGCAAAGCAATCTGCAGAACTTTATAAAGGCGCAGAAATCCACGTTATTGAAACAAAGACAATCCCACAATGCTATAGTGCACTCACAATGCTTGATTTCTCAGTTGATGATGTTGATGCTATTACTGAAGGATTTAATGAATCAATTGCTAATGTCACAAGTGGTGAAGTTACATACTCAATCCGTGATTGTGAATTAGGTGGTGTTCAAATCCATAAGGGTGAATACATGGCAATCTTAAACGGCAAGATTGTTGCAAGTGTTCCAAATAAGATTGACGTTTTACCAGCATTACTTTCAAAAGTTGAAAACATTGATGATAAGCAAGTTATTGTTATTATCTTCGGTGAAGATGTAACTGATGAAGAAAAAGAATTAGCTGTTGAAGCTGTTCAAAAAGCATGCCCATTCGTTGAAGTAGGCACTATCGATGGTGGGCAATCAGTCTATAGTTACTGGATTGACATTGAATAATTAAAATCAAATTAAGAATCACAGAAATGTGGTTCTTTTTTGTTCAAATAAAAACCCACATCATTTTTATCATTGATATGGGTTTTTACTAATCTATAGATACTTTTGAATTTCCTTAGGATCAACGTCTCTAAGTTCGATTCCGTGTTTAATTGCAAGGTGTGCTGCAATTCCATCAGCTTCTCCAATGCCTACACATATTGGCATTGCTCTAAAGTTTGAGTGAGCTTTATGGGTTCCAGAAATATTTCTTCCTGATAATAATAATCCATCGATCTTTTCAGGAATCATACATCCGTAAGGTATTGTGTAACCATTCTTTTGAGTGAATTTAAATTGAACACCATGCTCATCTAATCCAGAGCCAACGATATTGTGAATGTCGAAGTTGAAATAAGCATCAAAAACGACCGCATCAGCGAATTGAACAGCTTGAACAATATCTTCTTCAGTTATTTGCTTAACGCCTTTGAAATGCCTTGTTTCACGAATGCCAATTAATGATGCTGCCGAGATTAGATAACAGTTTTCATAACCAGGAGCATATTCTCTTAAGAAATCAATAATTTTGCCCATTTGTTCACGACAAGTTATTTCGGCTTTTGTTAAATCCTCAGCTTTAGTTCCGTCAATATCCAAAACATTAGTCATGTTGATTGTAGCGATTCCTGGAATAATAGACTTCATCATTAAACAATGACCTGTTGGAAATTCAAGATGCTTTTGTCCTAATTCTTGGAGTTCACCTTTAGGTGTTGGGATTCGATCTTCGAAAGCACCTGGATAAACAGCTTTAGTTTCATCAACCCCACCAACTTTAAACATTAAAGTAGCAGGTTGCATTTTTCCATCTTCTTCGCGTCCCATATAAAATTCAGCGCCAGCTCTATAAGCAACATCACCATCACCAGTGCAGTCGATAACAACTTTTGCCATATAAGCAGTTCTACCTGTTTTATTTTCAACAATAACACCCTTAACTTTATTGTTTTCAACTATACTTGCGCAAAAGAATGTATATAAAAGAATATCTACATTTGCCTCTTTTAACATTTCATAGTAAGTATTTTTTAATAATTCAGGGTCAATTTCTTGCAATCTAGCTCTTTTGAAAAGATTCTTTTCTGCTGCTCTTTTGAGAATTTCCCAATAGATTTTACTTCCACATCTTCCAGTCCAGTGACTCATCATACCAGTAGTAGAGATGCCACCGACATCACCACAAGATTCGATTAATAAAACTTTTGAACCCAATCTTCCTGCGGAAAGCGCTGCACCAATGCCTGATGGACCGCTTCCAACAACAATGATGTCATACTTATCATTTTTTAAGATTTGTCTTTCTTTTTCAGTAAAATACATATAAGACCCCTTTAAATAATTACATCCTTAAAAATTTCAATGAGTTCGCTAGTTAGTTTTGCAACTTGCTTTTTAGCGCCTCCCCAAAGAAATTCTGTATAGGCTTGTATTCTAAGAGTGCTCGACCCATTAAGAGCATTAACAATAATGAATGTGTATTCAAAATTTCCTGAAACACAGAATATTTCATAGTAGTCAGGGAATAATTGAATATTTTCAAAACCATTATCTTGAATGTATTTTTTAACAGTGTCAAAAATTCGTTGAGGACTAGTTTTTATAACCATTGTCTTCAATTTAACGTTACGAGCATTCTTGGAACTAATATATGATTTATCAAACATTTTTATTCAATTCTATTTTTTGTTTCAGCATCGAAGAAGTGAAGCTTGTTGAGATCAAGTGTATATTCGTCTTTATCGCCAGATTCAATTTCATATGATGCCTTTGCAGAAATTGTAATACGATTGTTACCAATATTTGAATACACAATAAGTTCTTTACCAAGCAATTCAGAGATATCACATTCGAGAGTAAACTTATTACTTGGATTTTGATTAGATGAATCTCCGGCAACATAAATATCTTCTGGCCTAATACCTAAGATGATGTTTTTGCCATCATATTCATTTAATAAAGTGGTGTTTTCTTTACCTAATTTTAATTTGAAAATAACATTTCCTTCGGCATCATTGCATGTGAAGTAACCTTTTGACACGCTTCCTTCAATGAAGTTCATAGCAGGGCTTCCAATAAAACCACCAACGAAAACATTTGCAGGTTTGTTATAAACCTCTTTTGGTGTGCCGATTTGTTGAATATACCCATCCTTCATAATAACAATACGATCCGCCATTGTCATAGCTTCTATTTGATCGTGGGTAACATAGATTGAAGTAGAACCAACACGTTTATGAATTTTAGCAATTTCACTTCTCATTTGAACACGAAGTTTTGCGTCAAGGTTAGATAATGGTTCATCCATTAAGAAGACCTTTGGGGTTCTAACAATTGCTCTACCTAAGGCAACACGTTGACGTTGACCACCTGAAAGTGCTTTTGGCTTTCTTTTTAAGTATGGTGTTAAACCGAGAATTTCTGCAGCTTCATGAACTCTTTGATTAATATCTTCTTTTGGATATTTTCTTAACTTTAATCCAAAAGCCATATTATCAAAAACAGTCATGTGTGGGTATAAAGCATAGTTTTGGAAAACCATTGCAATATCTCTTTCTTTTGGAGAAACTTCGTTTACTAATACATCGTCAATATAGAGCTCGCCACCTGTGATTTCTTCAAGACCTGCAACCATTCTTAAAGTAGTGGATTTACCACAACCAGAAGGTCCTACAAAGACAATAAATTCCTTATCTGCAATTTCAAGATTGAAATCAAAGACAACTTTGTTTTCATTTTTACCATTGTAGTAAGTTTTTTCAATGCGTCTAAAACTTAATGTAGCCATAGTTTCTCCTTTTAATATTCAATATCAATAACTTTTCCATCATTGAGTCTAGATTCTTCAGCATCAAATCCCATAATGTGAGACATGATTGATTTATCAATACTTGTTAAACCTAAACTTCCAGTTTTTCCTTCTAAATCATCAATAATATCATCAACCATCTTTGTATCACCGCCACCATGGCCACCGAATGTTTCACCAACATCAACTTTAAGTTCTTTTGTTTCTTGGCCATAGATTTCATATTTAATGACATTATCGAGCATACTGGCTTCGATAAACCCTTTAATACAGTGAACTCTAATAGTTCTAATTCCGCCTTCGCAGAATGCAGTCATTGTTAATTGGGCAGTAACACCATCATCAAATAACATATTTACAACTTGATGGTCTACAACATCATTATCGCATTTAAAAACACATCTTGTATATGGGTTTTCATCTTTAGTAAATGCCTCTTTAATAGCCTCTTTATCTTCAGGATCACCACAATATTGACCTGACGCAAAAGCAAAAGCAGGATATTTAGTGTAGAAATTAACGCAATTGTAAATACATTTATCTTTGATTGAACAATTGTGACAATGGGTGCCGCTTCCTTCAGGAGCATTTTCTTTTTTAAAGTATGTTAATGAGCCAAAAGATGTAATCTTTTTGCAGTTTTTACCAGTTAACCATACAAATAAATCTAAGTCGTGGCAGCATTTTGCAACGATCATTGGAGATGTATCTTCACTTCTTCTCCAGTTACCACGGACATAACTGTGGGCTTGGTGCCACCAACCAACATGTTCTGTTTGAGAAATAGAAACAACATCACCAAAATCCCCGCTTGCAATCATTTCTTTGATTGTAGTGTAAATAGGGGCATATCTTAAAACATGGCATACATAAACATGCCTATTCAATTTTCTTGCAATGTTTGCAATATCGATACATTCTTGCTTTGTTTGAGCAATTGGTTTTTCAAGAATCAAATGGTAACCAAGTTCCATGGCTTTTACAGCTTGTTTATAGTGGTGTTGATCACAAGAAGCAATAATTGCAAAATCACCTAATTTTCCTTTCGAAAAAAGATCATCAACATTTGAAAATAATTGCGAATCATCTAAGTTATATTTGCTTTTTGCTAAATCTAACTTAATTTGGCTAGGATCACATACAGCAACTAGTTGAACATTTTCTTTTCTAGATAATGCATCAACATAGAAGCTACCTCTTTGTCCATATCCGATTAATACGTACTTTAACATAACTTTATTTCTCCTAACTGTTGAAACAATTAAGTAAATTATAAAAATAAAACAACCTCAATTCTTTTACATATTAAATAAACTATTTGCAATTTTTTACATATTGCCACTTTTTATTGCTGTTATTGTATAATCATTCGCAGTGAGGTGCTTTATGAACACAAACTTCAAAAATCTTGTTTTTTATGAAATATATCCTAACTCTTTCAAGGATAGTAATGGCGATGGATATGGTGATATCCAAGGTATTATTTCAAAAATTGATTACCTAAAAGATTTAGGTATTAATGCAATTTGGCTTAATCCACATTATGACTCACCTTTTATGGATGGAGGTTATGATGTTAGAGATTTCTTCAAAGTATCTCCAAGATTTGGCACTGAAGAAGATTTTAAAGAACTTGTAAATAAACTTCATGATGCTGGTATTAAATTAATTGTTGATTTAGTTGCAGGGCATTCAAGTGAAGAGAATGAAATGTTTAAATTAAGCGGCAGTCCAAAAAAATCTGAATACGATGACTTATACATTTGGACCAACTATGCTTTTGATATTCCAAAAGAATATAGATTTATGGCTGGAAAAACAAATAGAGATGGCGCATATATGATTAACTTTTTTGCAACCCAACCAGCATTCAACTTTGGTTGGAACGAAATAAAATACCCACATTGGCAAATGTCTTATAAAGACAAGAGAACATACCAAGCACGTGATTTAATTGTAAAAATATGCAATTTCTGGTTAGATTTAGGTGTTGATGGGTTTAGAGTTGATATGGCGTCTTCACTAGTTAAAGCTGATGTTAATTATGAAGGCACTATTGAGGTATGGAAATATATCTTTGATAGAGTGAAAAAGAATTATTCTAATTCTTTCTTTGTTAGTGAATGGAATGATCCAGACAATTCTTTTAAGGCTGGATTTGATGCTGACTTTGCATTAGATTTCCCAGATTCATTCCAATGTAATTTATTAAGAAAAGAGCATTTTGGAAAGGCTTCTTTCTTAAAATTAAATTCAGAACTAGATATTTCTCAAAGTTTAAAAGAATATGAAGATTTGGTCTACCGCAATAAAGATAATGGTTATTACTCATTCATAACATGTAACCATGATACCGGAAGACCAATGAAGTTTTTAGATGAAAAAGAATTAAGATTATTCTATGTTTTAGCATTCACTTTACCTGGAATTCCATTCCTTTATTATGGTGATGAAATTGCTATGCTATTTAGAACAGATATTGATTCAAAAGAATGTGGTTATGCAAGAACAGGTTCAAGAACTCCAATGCAATGGGATGATTCTTTGAATCAAGGATTCTCTGATTGTAGACCTGAAGATATCTTTTTACCAACTGATCACACCACATCAGTTGAAGCAAAAATAAATGATAAAAATTCGGTATATTATCTTATTAAAAATATTATTAAATTAAGAAAAGATGATGAATCGCTTCAAGGCAATAACTTTAAAGTCGTAAATTATGGTGAAAACCATTATATTTCATATTATAGAAATGATGATTTAGTGGTTGTTAACCCTTCTAAAAATGATGTAAAGATTGCAAATTGTGGATCAATTATTTTTTCTGATGGAATTATTAATGTTGAAGGTGACTATATTATAGTAGGCTCCCAATCTAGTGTAATAGTTAAACAAAAATAAGTGTTTTGTAAAGAAAAGTAAAAAAATGCAAATAAAGTATTAATTTATGCCATTTTAAGCATTGGTGGCTTTTATATAATACAATTGATAAAACTTGTTTAATACATTAAAAAGGAGTACCTCTATGAACCGCAAATCTATTATTAATTTAATTGCAGTTGCTGCTTTTGGTGCAACACTTGCAACAGGTTGTAAGCCTGCAACATCTAGACCAGATGGTGACAACCAAGAACTTGATAAATCTAAAACAATTGTTTACTGTAGCAACTTTAACGGTGCATTTGGTTACAAATGGTTACAAGAAGCTGCGAAGAGATATGAAGAATTACATAAAGATGATGTTTATCAAGAAGGTAAGAAGGGTGTCCAAATTTGGATTGATAACAACAAAAACGGCGCTAGTGATTTATTAGCAGGCATGTCTTCTAACCGTGACGATATTTTCTTCACAGAATGGGCATACTATTACGATATTGTTCGTAGTGGATGGGCACTTGATTTAACTGATATTGTTACTGAAAAATTAACTAAATATGGTGAAACAAAGTCAATTGAAGATAAATTAACTACTGAACAAAAGAACTATTACAATGTTGATGGACATTATTATACACTCCCTCACTATCAAGGCTTTTCTGGCATTACATACGACAAAGACTTCTTTGCAGATGAATGTCTCTATTTTGCATTAGACACAGCAAATAGCGATGAAGGTTTTATTGTTTCTGAGGATCAAGAAAAATCTTATGGTCCAGACGGACTTCCTGGAACATATGATGATGGTTTACCTGCAACATATGATGATTTCTTCAAATTATGTAATAGAATGAAAAACACTGTTGGTATTTCACCAATTCTTTTTACTGGTTCAACACCAATCTATTATCAATGGTTTTCAACTGCTTTAATGGCAGCCTATGAAGGTTTAGATCAAACAATGTTAAACTATACTTTCAAGGGCACTGCTAATAATATTGTTAATGGCTTTGATGGTGTAGATAATCCAGTTATTGGTGATTTGCCTATTACTTCTAGAAACGGTTATCAATTAGCAAAACAAGCTGGACGTTATTATTCTTTAAAATTTACAGAAGGTTTAGTAAATGGTGGTTATTTTGATAACGAATGTTTCGGAACGCTTTCTCATATTGATGCTCAAAAGAGTTACATCAATGGTGGTTATGGTAATGCTAAGAGATATGGTATGTTTATCGAATCTAACTACTGGGAAAACGAAGTCAATGATTCTGGTGGTTTTGCTGCTATGGAAAAGAAGTATGGTGCTAACAAAACAAGTAGAACTGCTCGTAATTTCGGATTTATGCCATTCCCTAAGGCAACATCTGACAAAATTGGACAAGCTAATACACTTGTTGATTACTTATGTTCAGGCGCTTTCATTAAGAGTTCAATTGAAGAATATAAAAAGGAACTAGCATTAGACTTTATGCAATTCTTATATACTGATGTCTCATTGAATGAATGGACAGCAGTAACAGGTACACCTAAATCAATAAATTATGAAGTAACTGAGGATACACTTTCTAAACTTTCACCTTACTCTAGAGATGTTTTAGAATTAAGAAGAAATTCAGATATCGTATATCCATATGCTAACTCTGCAATTTATAAAAACAATGCTTCCGCATTTGGTGTTGAAACATATTGGGAAACTAATGTTATTAAAAATGGTAAACAAACACCATATTCTTTACCACATACAGCAATGCGTAACGACAAGGTTACTGCAAAAGAATATTTCCTTGGCTTAGAAGCATTAAGATCGAAAGCTTCATGGGAAAACAGTTACTCTAATTTCTTTGAGGATTAATTTAAATAAATGAAAGCTAAAAGAAAATATTCAGATAAAAGAGAACAATTAATTTTTTATTGTGTGATGATTGCCATTCCGGTAATTCAAATCTGCATCTTTTATTTCGGTGTTAATTTTAACTCCTTTGTTTTAGCTTTTAAATCTTACACAGTTGATGGTGTTAAATACGGATTTGATAACTTTAAACAGGTTTTCTTTGATTTATTCAATGATATTAGATGGGCGTACGCATTTAAAAACTCTTTATTGGTCTATGCTATTACTACCGGTGTTAACATACCATTAGCATTATTGTTCGCTTACTATATTTATCGTAAGAAACCTGCAGCAAACTTTTTTAAAACAATGCTTTATTTCCCTGCAATTGCTAGTAGTATTGTCATGGTTATCTTATTTAAATATTTTGTAGATACATTTATTCCTTCAGTTGTTTTCCAAACAAGTGGAAAAGAAATCATGGGTTTAATGTCTAATCCGGACACAACTATGTTAATGTTAATTTTCTACATGATTATCACTGGATTTGGCACTAATACACTTCTTTTATCTGGCGCAATGGCATCAGTAAATGATTCAACTGTAGAAGCCGCAAAGATTGATGGAGCTACTCCATTTCAAATTTTCTTCAAAGTAGTTCTTCCTCATGTTTGGCCAACATTAGTAACCATTTTAGTTACAGGCCTCGCAACATTGTTCCTAAATCAATTTAACTTATTCAGTTTATATGGTAATAATGCTGAAACTAAATTTATTACAATTGGTTACTTACTTTATAAACTTACATATCGAGCATCTAATACTGAATACCCTTATTTAGCGGCATTTGGTTTAATTTTAACTGTTATCATTATTCCAATTACTTTAGGTGTTAGAAAATTATTAAATAAGGTGGGGCCAAGTGATGAATAGAAAGAGAAGACCATCTAAATTATTTAGAGAAAAATCGCCACTTTATGTGATTATTGCGATAATTTTAATCATTGTCACATTGGCCATTTTAATCCCACTTATTTGGGGTATTTTCCAATCTATTCAAGATCCAGAAGATTTATATAACCCTGTTCCGTTCCCACTCGATTGGAAATTCTCTAACTACATTACTGCATTTGAAAAATTCTATGTTGAAGTCAAAGGCAAAGGTGATGAGCCAAATACATATCCAACTCTTATTTATATGTTTGGCTACTCTTCATTCTATGCTATTGGTGCAGCTTTCCTTTCGACATTTGTTTGTTGCATGGTTGGCTATTTAACAGCAAGATTCGATAACGTATTTTCAAAAATCCTTAATGTATTTGTTATTATCGCATTAGCTCTTCCTATTGTTGGATCTTTGCCAAGTGAACTTCAAATAGCAAAAGCATTAGGAATATATGACAAAATCTATGGTGTTTGGTTTTTAAAGTGCCACTTTATTTCAATGTATTATTTAATCTTCCACGCAAGATTTAAATCATTTTCTAAAGCTAATGAAGAGGCAGCAAGAATTGATGGGGCAAATTATTTCTATATTTTCTTTAGAATTATGCTCCCACAAGTTTTACCTTTATTCTTTACAGTATTCTTACTTCAATTCATTACATTCTGGAATGATTACTACACTCCAATGATGTTTATGCCATCATATCCAACTCTTGCATATGGCATGTGGAGATTTAACACAAGTACAGATAATACAATTTCAAGTATTCCACTTAAGATTACTGGCTGTATTTTAATGTTGATGCCAGTCTTAATCTTGTTTGTTGTCTTCAGCAAGAGACTTATGGCAAACCTTTCAGCTGGTGGAGATAAAGAATAATAAATAATTATGAATATAATTAGTAAATTGAATTACCCAAATCCTATATTTATTAGAAAAAATACCAACATCATTAATGATGATTGGTTTTTTAGTTTTGATAATAATCTTTACAAAAAGATTAATGTTCCATTTTGTCCAGAAAGTAAATTATCTGGAATTGGACACACTGATTTTATTTATCATTGTTACTATAAAAAACAATTAAGCATTGAAGAATTGAACAACGAAGTAGTCATTCATTTTGGAGCGGTTGATTATCGTTCATCATTATTTGTAAATGGTGAATATGTAGGCTCGCATGTTGGTGGGTACACTCCATTTGAATTTAATATCACTAAATATCTCAAAGTTGGTGAAAATGAGTTATTGCTTGAAGTTTTCGATAATGAACAAAGACATTGCCCAACTGGTAAACAATCACATAAAAAGGAATCTTTTGGCTGTTTTTACACAAGAACAACTGGCATTTGGCAAAATGTTTGGATTGAACGTAGACCAAAAGATTATATTAAGAGCATAAAAATCACCCCTTCTTTGAAGAACGCATCAGCATCAATTGAAGTTATTTCTAACGGAGAAGGAACACTTAATGTTTATATTTACTACAAAAATCATTTAGTAACTTCTTATTCTAAAGATATTAAATTTAAAGACATTACAACTGTAGCTTTACCTGAAGTTCATTCGTGGGAAATAAGTAAAGGCGAAATTTATGATGTTAAAGTAACATACCAAGATGACATGGTTTTTACTTATTTTGGGTTACGCGATGTTGAATATCGTGGATTTGATTTTTACTTAAATAATAAAAAAGTATTCCAAAAATTAGTGTTAGATCAAGGCTA
The DNA here is from genome assembly GCA_024413875.1 of Bacilli bacterium. The sequence goes on along the minus strand of JAKSVY010000006.1, from coordinate 24,868 downwards.
TTATCCAGATGGCATTTACACATGCAAAGATATCAATGAACTTGAAAATGATATCAATATTGCGATTGAATTAGGGTTTAATGGAGCGAGATTGCATCAAAAAGTGTTTGATCCGCGTTTTCTTTATCTTGCTGATATCAAAGGTTATCTTGTTTGGGGCGAATATCCTAGCTGGGGCGTTGATTACTCAAACTTATCGTTTGTTGGTAGATATCTTCAAGAATGGGAAGAAGCTGTTGAAAGAGATTATTCACACCCATCAATTATTACTTGGTGCCCATTAAATGAAGTTTGGGGAACATGGGAAAACAATAAAGAAAAAAGAGATGTTAGATTTATTGAATTAGTATATGAGTTCACTAAGAAGGTTGATCCATCTAGACCTTGTATTGATGTTAGTGGTGGACACCATTCAAATAAGACAGATTTATTTGACTTCCATTGTTATGAAGACATTCAATCAATTAAAAAATATTTAGATGAAATTGAGTTTGAAGGCAAAATGGAAATTCCTCTTTTATATTGTGATGATGAAAACATTAAATATAAAGACGGTGTCCCTGTAAACTTTAGTGAGTTTGGCGGAATCAAATTTACTGCTAATGAAGATAATAATGTTGGTTCAATTAATGTTGGTCCAGTTGAGGCAAAAGAAGACTGGGGATACGGAAAAGGCGAAAGTGATTCTGAAGCATTCATTAGACGATATGAAGAGCTTGTGAATTTAATATATAAATGTAATAAGATTAGTGGTTTTTGTTATACTCAATTATATGATGTTGAGCAAGAATGCAATGGTTTTTATACCTATGATAGAAAATCTAAACTAACTAAAGATCAAATCGAAAGAATTAGAAACATTAATAATATTAAATAAAATGCAAATTTTTTAGATTTTACTCTAAAAATAGGCTATAATTATTGCAATTATGAACAAAACAGAATTTTCCTATGAATCAGAAAGAGATGTGAACAACAAATTAGCACACATTCTCTTGTATAACACAGAAGTTAAAAAGCATTTCCACGGATGTGCAGAAATTCTTTTTGTAGTTGAAGGAAAATTAAAGGTTAATTCTAACAATGAAGAAGGTTATCTTGAGGCTGGCGAAGCTATCTTTGTTCCTCCTTTCACCACTCATGAAGTTGAATCAATCACAGAAACCACAACTGAAACTTTGATGATTCCATATCGTTTATTACATACTTTTAGAAAATATTACAATAAGTCATATTTTGGCTTGTTAAAAAAGAAAGATGTTAATAAACAAATTTATGATTTAATTCAAACAATTTATGCAAATATTAAATCCACAAATGAATATTTGATTGTTGCTCTTGTTGATCATTTGCTTGCTATTATCGCAAACAATTATCAGTCAATTCCTTATAACAAAGAAAACTCAATCATGATCGATATCGCTGTCTATTTAAATCAAAATTTCAGCAGCATTAATTCCATAACAGAAGTTGCTGAACATTTTGGTTATAATACTTCGTATTTCAGTCGATTATTTAAGAAGACATTTGATGTACCATTCAATCAATATCTAAATCAATTGAGATGTGAGTATATTAAAAATAATATGAATGGTAATGTCTCAATCTCAAATCTTGTTTATGAGGCTGGATATTCAACGCTTAGTACATACTATAGAAATAAGAATAAACAAAAGAAATGCTAAGAAATTGGCATTTTTTGTTTTAAAAAGTAATATTTTGCAAATAATAAGTATCTCTTTAATAATTTACATAGTAATGTAGTTGATATAATCACCTCATAGGAGTTCGCTTTTTTGCGTTTACATTAGAAAAGGAGTCTGCTCATGAAAAACAAGCATATCTTCTCATTATTGTTATTATCATTCGCAACCATTGTTGGTGGTTCGCGTTTTGAAACAAGCAATGTTATTTCTGCATCAGAATATAGCGAAGTATCATTTGGAGAAATTACTCTTCCTGAGAATTATCAAAAAGGATTAGAACTCATCGTTCCTGATGTAGAAGCTAAAGCCGGAGAAAAGTCTTTAATAGTTCAAAAAGTATTACATAGACCAAACGGAACATCTGAAATCATTTACAAAACAACAACGCTTGATGCTGTTGGTGATTATGTAATTGAATATAGAGCCATGTTTGAAGGCAAGGTTTATACAAAAAAACACACAATCAAAACATACGAAAGAATGTTTGAATTATCATCCACATCTGATGAAGCTATTTATTGTGGCACTAATGAAAAATTAGTAGAAGTTCTCCAAGGTAGAACTGATATGGTTAATGACTATGCTGGATCAGGAATCACTGGTGAATTTGTTTCATTATCTAATGGCGAAACATTAACAATTAACGACTACTTTGATATTACAAAATCTAGTCTTGCTCACCCTTTGTTAAACTTATCTATTGTTCCTGCTAAAAAAGGCTATGTTGATGAAAACAAAGTCATGCATGGCAATTATGATATTAAGTCTTTAATTGTAAAGATGGTTAGCAAGAAAAATGGTAGTGAATACCTCGAATTTAGATGTAACTATTATCTTTTAAATAACGGAACTTTCTTCCTTGCTGGTGGACAAAACCAAATTCCAACTGGCTATGAATCTTATAGAGACACTTACCATGTGGGTAATATTTGGGGTGGATACGCTGCAGGATCATTTGTTGGTGTCCCTGCAAACGGTAGACCTTTATATGATGATACATTGCAATTATGGCTCAATTATAAAGATAAAAAAGTATATGCAAACTCACAAAAGGCATATGTTATCGACTTAGATGATTCTAAGTGCTTCTCAAATCTTTGGAGAGGATTTACTGATGGTGATGTCCAAATCCAAATTTCAGGTTCTGGATATCAAAGTACAAACCCAGCTCAATTTGTTATTTTGAGTGCTGGTGATATGGATATTTCTAAGGATATTATTTACGATACAGAAGGACCACAAATCAATGTTGATTATAATGGCTATTCAGAAAATGAATTACCACCTGCAATCATTAATAAACCTTATAAGATTTATAATGCAACTGCAGAAGACTGGTTCTCCAATGAAGTCAAAGTAACAACAAAGGTTTTCGGCAGATATAACTCAACATCTAGATACAATGTTGATATTGTTAATGGCGAATTTGTTCCTACTGAAGAAGGAACATATGTTATTGAATACACCGCAAAAGATTATTCAAATAATTTAACAACTAAGACAGTTAAAATTCATGCTGTAAATTCGGTCGCTCCGATTAGTGTTGAGCTATCTAATGTTGTTAATGAATGCAATAGTGGCGAAATAATTACATTGCCTACATATGAAGTGTCTGGTGGTGCTGGTAAGATCGATGTAAAGAAATTATACGTTCTTAATAATGTTGAATACCCAATCGATGGTGAAACTTTTAGACCGGAAATTCCTGGTGACTATAAGATTATTTATCGCGCAACAGACTATGCTCATCAAACACTTGATAAATCTTATGATTTGAAGGTTAATGCTAATCAAACTCCTGTTTTTGTTGATGAAATAGTTCTCCCAAAATATTTTGTAGAAAACAGTGAATACACACTTCCAACAGTAAATGCTTACGATTATTCAAGTACAAGCGGGCGTTCTGCTGTTAAAACCTTTGTTGAAGTGAAAGATAAAAATGGCACAAATCAATTAGCAGGCAATAAATACATACCTGTCGCTAATGAACATTTAGATGAAGTTGAACTTACATATGTTTCAACAATTGGTAGTCATGTAGCAAGAAGCGAGACATTTAAGATTCCAGTTTGCAAAGTTGGTAATGGAAAATCGCTTGATTTAACAAAATATTTTGTTGGTGATGTTTCTTCTGAAATTCATTCAAAAGATATTTCATTCTCAGCAAATAAAGATGCAAAGATTGATTTTATCAATCCTGTTATCGCAAATGGATTCTCAATAACATTTGATGTTGATGAAAACGCTAGCTATTTCTCGAAAGCAAACATTGTTTTGACTGACTCTAAGGATGGCACAACTCTTAAGTCTTCATTTATTAAAATGGCTGGAAATACAAGTTATTGGACTGTAAATGATAATGATCCTTACATTATTAATTCATCATTCACTGGTGGTGGTATTGCTAGCTTTGACTTTACATACTCAGGCGATAATAACGTTATTAAAAATGGTGGAAGCAATATCTCATTCCCAGTAACAAATTCTGATGGTTCAACATTTAAAGGTTTTGCTAGTGGATTGGTTTATGTCTCTATCGAATTTGAGGGTGTTGTAAGTGATTCTTCAATTATTCTTAAAAATTTAGGTGGGCAAACATTTGGTAGTTTAACAGCGGATACAGTTAAGCCTAGACTCGCTTTACTATGCACAATTTCTATGAGTTATAACATTAATGACACTGTAACTCTTCCATCAGCAGTCGCTGCCGATGTACTTGATCCAAATGTTAAAGCAAGTTATTCGGTATTTGATCCAGATGGCGAAATTATCAAAGATATTGATGGAAACGTTTTATCTGATATTGCTTTAGATTCTATGCCAACAATTAAACTTGAAAAATATGGTGTTTATTATGTCGAATTCTCCGCTGTGGACTGGAATAAAAAGGCTGAAAACAACTTTGTTTACGCTCTTGAAGTTGTTGATAAAGTTGCGCCAGAAATCACATTTATTGGTGATAGGGTCACAACTGCAAAAGTTGGTGATACTGTTCAAGTTCAAGAAGTTGAAGTTTATGACGCTCTTGATGGAAAGATTGAAAATGTTGGTATTTTTGTAATTACTCCAAATGGTGTTTATAAGAAAGTTGAACACAACGTATTTAAGGCTGAAAAAGTTGGTACTTATACTGTTGTTTATTATGCATATGACTCATCTGGCAACACAGTGAGAGCAACATATACTGTAAAGGTGGAGGCGTAGTTTATGAAAACAAGAAAGACTCTATTACTCGTTCTTACCGCTTTTTGCGTAACTGGTTGTACTTCAAATAGTACTAACACATCTTCAAACCAAGAAGAAAAGAAATCTATTTGTGAACACCTTTGCTCTGATTGCGGTTTATGTAGTGACTATACTAGTACCGAAAGCGAATGCTTAGAAAAGTGTGAATGCATCAAATATGATCATTTAAATTCATTCTTAGTTAAAGATGGATTTACTGAATATAAAATTGTTTTACCTGCTGATGCAGAAGCCGAAACATATAAAGCATCTGTAGAATTAAATTACTTCATGAATGCTTCAACAAAGACAATTTTTGAAATTGTTAAAGATTCAGAAGTTACTTACACAAAGGAATCAAAATTTATTTCTATCGGTAGAACATCAATTCTTAACGATATGGGTTTTGTTGCACCAGTTTTAACCACATCATCTTATCAAATTGAAACAATTGATAATTCATTAGTTCTTTTTGGTGGTTCATCCGCTGGTGACCTTTACGCTACATACGAATTGCTTGAACGCACAATCCACATGGAACAAATTGGCATTAATGAAGAATTTTATGTAAAGACCTCTTCATTGTATGTGCCTGATTTCCATTTCGTTGATAGTCCTGACATTGAATATCGTTCAGAAGGCCTTCAATTCATTGAACACAATGAAGAAGTGAAGAGCAGAATGAGATTTAAAGGAATTAAATGGATTTATCCGACAAATGGTGCAGCCTTCCATAACTCATTCCATTATTTACCAAAAGAAGATTATTTAGATGAACACCCATTGTGGTATGGTGGTGAACAAGTTTGCTATACTGCTCATGGCGATGAAACAGAATATAACTCAATGGTCGATACTGTAGTTGCTAAAATGAAACAATCATTCATCGAAATTACTAATGGCAATATTTTCACATTTACTCAACAAGACGCTGATGGGTTCTGTATGTGCGATGCATGTTCTAATATCAGAAATAAATATAATACTTATAGTGCTGTTATCATTCAATTTATGAATGATGTCATTGCAAAAGTTCAACCTTGGGTTGAAGAAACTGATCCTATTAGAGCGGTAAATATTAGATATGCTATCTTTGCTTATACAACAAGCACAATTAATCCACCTGTTAGAGAAGAAAATGGTAATTTTGTTGCATTTGATGATGATGTAAAACCAAATGAGAGATTATCAGTAATTTACGCTCCAATTGTCTCTGACTTTATGCACGATAAATACTCTATTACAAATGCGTCTGTTTTTGAACAAATGAAAAAATGGGAAGCATTAGTTGGAAAAAATGTCTTATATTGGTTCTACAGTGCTTATTTCTGGAATTATTTTGTACCATATAACAATTTTGATTCTATTCAAGGCAACTACCAAGCAGCTGTAGAATGCGGTGCATTATGGATGTTTGACCAAGCTCATTATAATGTCCATAATTCAACTGGTTTTAACTATCTTAAAGCATATTTACAATCTAAGTTATATTGGGATGTTGACGCTAATGTCCCATATTACACAAATAGATTCTTTAATAAATATTACAAGAATGCCTCAGAACCTATGAGAAAGTACTTTGATGCAATGAGAACACACTATTCATTTATGGCGGAATACCAAAATGTTGGTGGGTGGTGGGGTAACCGTATCGATAATCCTGAATATTTCCCCGCTGGTGTTTTAAAAGAATGGATTAGTTATGTTGATGAAGCATACGCTGCTCTTTTACCAGTCAAGAAAATAAATGTTGCTCTTTATAATGAGTTATATGATCGCGTTTGTATCGAAAGCTTATCTGCAAGATTCTTATTAATTTATTTATATTCGGCTGACTATTCTTCAAATGAACTCTATGACATGAAGATTAAGTTTAAAGAGGATTGTGACCGTCTTGGTGTAACTATGTACACTGAAAAGGGCTCAATCTCAACTCTTTGGGCTGAATGGGGATTATAGGAGGTATTTATGAATTCTAAGAAGATTATTAAAAGTATCATTCTTCCATTATTGGTGTTAAGTTCAGGTGTAGTTTCAACAACCGCATGTAAGAACACAAGTTCAACATCAATCATTGAACAAGAAAAGTCTATTCTTTTTGAATTATCTAATATTCAAGTTCAACTCTATGATAGATATCAACTAGAACCTATTCTTGTTAATGTTGATGCATCAACTCTTACATACGCATCTTCTAATGAAAATGTTGCTACTGTTAGTGCGGATGGGGTTATTTCTCCAGTAGCTATTGGTGAAACAGTAATTACAGTTAAATCTGGTAACGTTGAAGCAAAAGTAAATGTAACAATTCCAGAAGACATTATTGTTCCAACATTATCAGTTGATACACAAAGCATTACACTTATTACAAATAAATCCTATACATTAGTCACTAATGTTAACTTTAATGGCAAAGTAGTTAAAGGCGATTTGAATTTTAGATCAAATAATAGTGGTGTTGCCACTGTCACTGATAAAGGTGTTGTTACTGCTGTTAAAGAAGGAACAACTACAATTGTCGTTGGTGGTAACTACAATGGATATTCATTCGAAGAATTAACTGTTGAAGTATCCGTTTTTGATGATGTTGATATTAATCTATCTTTAGATGAAGTTAAATTATTTACAAGTAATCCTACAGGTGAATATAAAACTGAAGAAAATGTTACTTGTTCTCTTAAATTAAATGGTGAAATTTCAGATTCTTCTAGCATTGTTTGGAGAAGTGAAAATACCGATGTTGCGATGGTTAATAATGGCAAAATCACTGCTGTTAAAGAAGGTGAAACAAACGTTTACGCTGAATATCAAAGCAATGGTAAAACATATGCTTCATACGTTCATGTTGAAGTAATCATTCCTGAAGTTGATTTTGATGAGAAGATTGAAGTCTCAATTTCAGAAATTGGTGCTTCTAAATCATTTGATTTACCTTCAACATTTGATTTAAGCGAATATAAATACACTGTAATTGATGGTGATGTTGTTGAATCAGCAACATCTAGCAGTGCTGTTCTTATTTCTAAAGAAGTATTAAATGAACATACTGGTGTTCATAAAATTAGCTTTATTTCAGAAAAAGCTATCTTATCTTACAATGTAGAAATTGTTACAAAGTATATTAGAACTTTCGAAGATTTGATTTCGATCTCTTCATATGAAACAGCATATCAAGGCGTTACTGTTCTTGATGGATATTTTGTTCTCAAAAATGATATCGATTGTGATGGCAAAGGCGAAGTTAAATTATGTAAACAATGGACAAACAGAATTGATGCTGGGTTTGTTGGTACATTTGATGGCGCTGGTCACGTTTTATATAACATCAATTCATCAAGTGGTGGTGTCTTTAACTGTGTTGGTGAAAAGGGTGTGATTAAGAACGTTGCATTTATTAACATGCAAGGTATTAGTCATGCGGTTGCTAATGAATTTAGAGGCCTTATTGATAACGTTATGGTCACTAGTGAAACTAAGACCGATACATCTTTAATGTCAGTTAATGCTGTTGTTTCTAATTCGTTCTTTATCTATAAAGGTGAAAAATCAAGAGTTGTAGGCACGATCTTTGACACAACTGTAAGTTTAGTAAATGTTTACGCTATCACACTTGGAACACCTTTAAATAATACAAGTATTACAATGACTGGTTCTATTCTTGAAACCTCAATGATTTCATTAAAGCAAGCACTTAAAACTGTTGATATTAGTGAAACAGGTTTTGATATGGATGTTTGGACTACATATCAAAACTTACCTGTATTTAAAGAATACTTACCGGTTGCTCAATCAGGATTCGAAGTTACATGCGAAACAAGCGAATTGATTGCTGGACAAGTAGCTCAAATTAAATCAAATGTATTAGGTACTACATATGCTGCATCTGAGGATGATGAACATATCTCAGTTACAGAAGATGGCCAAGTATCAGTTGTTCTTGGTGCTCCTTCATCATTCTCTGTTGTTGCAACATCTCCATATGGCGCAACAAGAAATGTTGAGTTCTCATTCGATAATACAGAAACAAATGATAGAACTAACATTAATTTAGGTGATGTTGATTTAAGTGTTGATTCAGTTACTTTAGATTTCGAAGATGTTGATGGAACAATTAATTCAATTGCTTTCAATGGTGGCTCTAAGGCAACATCATTCAGCGCAACATCTACATCATTAACATTTAACACAAGTGTTGTTCCTACAAATATTGTTGGTGATAGTGAACTTTGGATCCACACAACAACAAGTGAAGGATATAAGAAGATTTATAGATATTCAGTATGCGTCGTAACAAAAGTACTCAACACACTTGATGATATCAAGGGATTATATGCTGCTTCTGGAAATGTATCTGGATATTACGTTTTAGGTGCTGATATTGATGGCTCATCATTAAATGGCTTCAAGATTCTTGAAGGATATACTCAAGAATTCTGCGCAACATTAGATGGTAGAGGACATATCTTAAATAATTTCAATGTAAATGACCTTGGTTTATTCCGTGGAACATTTAATGGCGCAATTATTAAGAATATTGGTTTTGTTAACCTTAGATCAGCCGCAACACAACACAAACGTCCACTCGGATGTACAGCAACAAGTAAGTCTGTATTATTCGATAATGTCTTCCTTGATTCTCCAAATACAATTCAATTTATTGCAGGCCCATTATCAGCAGGACATAACGTTAAAAACACAATCGTTTATATGCCAGCTGGTCAAAAGATTTGTGACTCAGCATCAGGCAATGTCTTCTTAAATAACTACTTTATTGGTCCATTTACAGCAGCTGGTGCAACAAGACCAACACATGCTACAAAAGAAGCTTTCTTAGCTGACCTTGAAAGCGAAAATATTTCATTAACTGGGTCATTCAGTTATGAAAATGGGCACTTATACTTCGCGGGTCACGAAGTCTTATAACGGTTAATATAAGCTTTGCTTATTTAATATAAAATTTATAGAAAGGATTCCATAATATGAAAAAAATTACAAAATTAGGAATTGTCGTAACATCATTATCATTACTTACAGGTGTAAGTGCGGTTACTATTAGTAAAGGTAGTCAATTTTCCATTGCTACAAATGCTGATTATAACTATAACTTAGTTTTAAATTCAGCTAACTATTCTGATGAACTAACATTTAGTGTTCAAACAACCCTTGGAAATAGTATTAGTTTTGAAAAAAGCGGCATTACAGCAGTTGCTGGAATGTTTGGTAGTTTCAAGAGTGGAGCAATGCTTAGAAATGTTGATGACATTACTGGCATTGGCTCTGTTACCATCAATTTTAAAGAAGGTGAAACAGGCTCTATTGCAGTTACCTATTCATTAAATGGTACATGGGTTTCTTCTATCTCATTAAATGCTTCAAATCCAACATTTAATTTCAATGGGGTGGAACCTTCAAGCATTATTTTAGAAAACACAACTGCAAATGCTGTTGTAGTTCAATCAATCAAGATTGGCTATTCTTGTGTTCCAAGCGGGCATAGTTATACAAGCCTTGAAGTTACAACAAACCCAACAAAGACAGTATATGATACTGGAGATGATTTCGATCCAACAGGAATGGTTGTTTCAGCTGTTTGTGGTGTTGATGGTCACAATGATAAGGTTGTCGTTAACGATTATAGAGTTGTGAATGGAACTGAATTAGCAAAGGGAACAACATCTGTAACAGTAAAATACGGATCATTAGAAACTAGTGTTCCAGTTACAGTTAGAGATCTTTGTGTTATTGGTGAAGTAGGTATGGTTGAATATGCCGCTACAGCATCAGGATCTTCAACATTTGAAGTAATTGGGTTAACACAAGTAGTTAACTCAATCAAAGTTGGTGAAAACACATACACTGAAGGATTTTCTAGTGTTGCTAATGGCTTCACAGTTGAGAATAGTATTTTAAGAACTGCTCTTGGTACAGCCACATATGGTGATGTTGAACTTACACTCGTTTGCCTTGGTGGCGATGAATTTAGAGTCACAGTTTCTGTTGTTACAAAGATTTTAAGAACAGTTAATGATTTAACTTCATTACATATTTCATCTGGAAATCTTAATGGATACTTTGCTTTAGAAAATGATATTGAATGTTCATCAACATTATCCTTCAAGATTCTTGAAAATTACAACCAAGAATTTACAGGTATTTTCGATGGTAAAGGACACGCGTTAAAGAATCTTAATGTTAATGATATGGGATTATTCCGTGGTACATTTAACAAAGCAACAGTTAGAAATGTTGCATTTGTCAATCTTAGAACTGCAGGTGGAACATATAAGCGTCCACTTGGATGTACTGCTGATGGAAAGGCTGCAACATTTGAAAATGTTCTCCTTGATTGTTCTAACGCATCGCAATTTATTGCAGGTCCATTAGGCGCTGCACACCATGTTAAGAACTGTGTATTATTAATGCCAGGATCAACAAAGTTATTTGATTCAATTGGTGTGGCTACAAACCTTCAAAATACATTTGTTGTTGGTGGTGCAAATCAAACACATGCTTCAGTAGATGCCTTACTTGCAGCTCTTGATAATAATGACGCAGTATTTAGCTGGGATTCAAAAATTAGCTATTCTGATGGTTCTATCTTAATTTGCGGAAACCCAGTTTATGATTTCATCTCATACACATGTTCAAATATTAATAATGAAGTTTCTAAGGGTGATAGTGTTACACTTTCATCTACAAATGCAAACTTCTCATTAGTAAATGAAATTCCAGGTGTTACTTTAGTTGATGGTGTTTTATCTGTTGCTGATACAGTTGCAGAAAATACAGAAATCCAAGTTCGCTTAACACATAAGACAGTTGCAACAGTTTCTAAAGTAATCACAATTAAGGTTATTAATCTTTATGAAGAAATCACATTAGATGAAGAATTACTTCTTGATTTATCTAAAGATAATACTGTAATTCCAGTAGAATTAGAAGGTAATGTCACTTCAATTAGAAGAGGTAGCATTTCTAACTCAACTGGCTTCTCTTACACAGATGGAAACTTAACAGTTAGTAAGACAGTCGCTACATCATTACTTGCTGGCCAAGCATATGGTGAAAATATTGAAGTTGAAATCGTTACATCTGCTAAAAAGATTTACACAGTTAAGATGACATTTGCTACAAGATTAATTGGCTCAGCTGATGATCTTAAATTAGTAACAGGAAATACAGTATCTGGACTCTACATCTTAACAAGAGATATTGATGGCTCTACACTTGCTGGTTATAAAATGTTAATTAACTGGGGTGATAAGTTTACAGGAATCTTTGATGGTAGAGGACATGTTATCTATGACGCAGTTGTAAATGATATGGGATTCTTCAGAGGAAATCTTGATAATGCTATTGTAAGAAATATTGGTTTCAAGAATCTTAGACATAATGGCACATCGTACATGAGAGCATTTGGTGATTCTGTTGTTAATTCAACAATTGAAAATGTTTATGTTGAAGCACCAACATCTAAGAATTTCTTTGCTGGCGCAATCGATGAAGCTTCATCTAAAAAAGTCAAAAATGTTGTTATGGTTTTCCCAGTAGCAGAAAAGTTTGTTGACAGCACTTATCGTGCAAATCTTGTTAACTGCTTCATGGTTGCATCTTATGCAGATGGTGGAACATCAAAGACATTTAAGACACATAACACTACAGCGGAATTACTTGCTGATTTAGAAGCTGGCACAATTTCTTTACCTGCACCATATTCATATGCTGATGGTCACTTATCATTTGGTGGAACAGTAGTTTTATAATTTAATCTAAACTTTAAAGCGCCGTATCGTTTGGTGCGGCGCTTTAATAAATCAAAAGCATGAATACATTTAAAAAATTAGGAATATTATTAACGGCTTTATTTCTAACCTCTTGCAATAGTAGGGGGTCTATTTCAACAACTAATAATGGAACTACATCAACCATGGATGCTGAACCAATTGTTTCTGATTTAAGAGAACAAGGAATCTTGTATGATTTAGACTTATCTAAAACTGTTAATAATATTTCTACTTCAAACTTTGATGGTGATGTTGTAAGTATTGGGGTCAACGAAAAAGAAAGTATCCAAACAGGATTTACACTTGATGATAATAAACTTAAATTATCAAAAGTAGCATTGAAGAACTTTTTAGGTGATTCTCAATATTTGGAAAAAGTTGATATTAGAATAAATACATCAACAAATCATTCTTATATTATGAGTGTTTCAATCGCAACAAAGGTTATAAGTAAATCATATGAACTTTTAGACATTGCAGGTTCATCTGAGGTAGTGGATGCATATTATGTTCTATCATCGGATTTAGATATGGAAGGCACAGAACCATTTAGATTAATCAATAATAATGTATTTATACCTATCTCATCATGGGATCCATTGACTCACAATTATAACATAGGATTTAAAGGCATTTTTGATGGTAGAGGCCACACAATTTCTAATCTAACCACAATTAATAAATACAATAACCTAAGCGGTATTTTTGGCCAAATTATGGAAGGTGCAGTTGTTAAAAACGTTGCATTTACCAATTTGGTTTCTGATAAATATTCCGCTCTTGTTGGAGAATCTTCAGCATTTTTAGGAACTTTGGAAAACGTTGCTGTAGTTATGAATGAAGAATCACAAAATTTGAGATTTTTATGGAATATTAACGATAGTGCAGTTTTGAAAAATGTTGTTGCAGTTGGATTTAGTGATTTAGCGTATGAGGCAAGTGAAAATGCTCACACAGAAAATCTTTTAACTATGATAAAGAATGCTCCAACTAAATACATTAAAACAGAATACACTAACTTCAGTGCTACTGAAGATATGATCAGTTATATAAAAGATAATAATATCTTTAGCGATAATGATTACTTCAACTTGATTGAAAATCAATTATATTTTGGAGAGACAGTCTTATTGTAATAAAATAAATATATGAAAAAGAAATATGAATTTGTTGTTATTGGTGGTGGAATATCAGGCTTAGTTGCTGCTATTTCAGCATCAAGACTTGGTGTTAAAACATGTCTTATTCAAGATAGACCTGTACTAGGTGGAAACGCTAGTAGTGAAATTAGAATGCATATTTGTGGTGCTAATCGCCATGGCTTTATCAAAAATGCCCGCGAAACAGGCGTAATAGAAGATTTATTACTAACTAACAGGTATTTTAATGAACAACAATCATTTAGCGTTCAAGACACCATATTTTTAAATATGGCAAAAGAAGCGAATGTTGATGTTTATTTAAATACTCGTGTAATAGATGTTAAGTGTAATGGTTTAAAAATTTTATCTATCAAAGCTATTCAAACAACTACGGAAAAAGAATTCGAATTTTCTGGAAAAATGTTTATGGATGCGACTGGCGATGGTTTCGTGGGATATAAAGCTGGTGCTCTTTATACATATGGTAGAGAAGCAAAGGAAACATATAATGAACCACATGCATTAGATGTTGCAGATAATAAAACAATGGGCAACTCAATTATGTTTACAACAAAAAATGTTGGGCACCCAATTGCGTTTAAAAAACCTTCTTGGGCATATTCATATTCCGAAGAAGATTTAAAAGATAGAGACCACGCACATATTGATTCAGGTTATTGGTGGCTTGAAGTTAGTGGTAATTACAACACCATTGATGATTCAGAAGAAATTAGAGATGAACTATTAAAAGTTTTGTATGGTGTTTGGGATCACATCAAAAATGGTGGTAATCATCATGCGGATAACTACGCTCTTGATTGGATTGGCTCCATCCCTGGAAAAAGAGAATCAAGACGTTTCTATGGTGATTATGTGTTAAATGAAAATGATTTATTTAATGGTGTCTCATTCTATGACCGTGTAGCTTATGGTGGCTGGAAAATGGATGTCCATAATGTTGATGGTATTTATTCAACTAGTCAAACACCAAATATATATGTTGAGGCTAAACCATTTTATTCAATTCCTTATCGTTCATTATATTCAAAGAATATTTCTAATTTATTCTTAGGTGGACGTTTGGTGAGTGCTTCCCATTTAGCATTTAGTTCAACAAGAGTTATGGGCACTTGCGCTTCTATGGCAGAAGCAGCTGGAACTGCAGCATATATTGTTAAAAAATATTCTCTTGATGAAAATCGTGAAGTATTAAAATACATCGAAGAATTACAACAATTATTAATAAAAAACGATGCATATATTCCAGAAATCGTGAATAAAGATAAATATGATTTAGCTAAAATTGCAAGAGTCAGTGCGACTTCTTATAAAGAAGGATGCTTACCTGAAAATGTTTTAAACGGGACATCACGAACAACTAAAAACAATATAAATAAATATATGTCAAATGGTATCTCAAGTGATGGAGAATCTCTTATCTTTGAATTCGATGACTCTATTACCGCTAGCGAAGCATTAATTACATTTGATTCTAATTTGAGTGATGAATTAACAATCACTATTTCCGAAGAGGTACGTGTAAGACAAAAAGTATTCCCTACAAATCTTGTTAAAGATTATTCGCTTACACTTTTAGCAAATAACAAAGTTGTTAAAACAATTGAAGTTAATGACAATATTCTTAGACACAATGTAATCAATTTTGAAAAAACTAATTTTAATAAAATGGTATTAAATTGCAAGTCAACTTATGGTGCGCCTGATATAAGCATCTATGAAGTTAGACTTTATAACAAATAAAGGCATAAATATGAAAACAAAAGGTTTAGTTACAATACCTACAGATAAAACATTTGCTGAAGGTACAAAAAAATATATAAAAATGTGGGGCGCCGATGCAGTTAGAGACTGCGATGGCGTTACACTTCCAGATGATGTAGGAACTTGGGGTGTTGATGTATATAAAGCATATTTTATTGTTCGTGAAGATAGAGAATATGCTGAAAAGCATCATGAATATTTGCAAAACATTGCTTTAGTTAGCGATAGAGTAACTGCTTTTGGCAATTCTTTAGAAATTGATTTATTAAAAGATTTTTTCAAAGAATCAGTTGAAATCAATGAAGATAGAATTAAAGAATTTTGGCAAGTATTCGATAGAACTACTGGCGAGCTACATAATGATTGGGATTATATAGGAGACAATATAGTTAGGATTAATAAATCAATCAAGTATCATGAATACACTGTTAACTTCTTTGTTAAAAATTTATGGGATCCAGTTCAAATTTATAACTATCATGCGAATAATTGGAATGTTCCACACGATATTGGAATCGATCCAATTTATCCTGAAGCATTAAACCATATGTTAGAAAGAATGGAATCATGGTGTAAAGCTCATCCAGAAATTACAGTGGTGAGATTTACTACGTTTTTCTATAACTTCATGATTTTGTATAAAACAGGTAAGATGCAAACATATTGGGATTGGCATACGTACGCTATGACAGCATCGCCTGCTATGTTCGATGCTTTTGAAAAAACATATGGCTATAAGATTACTCTTGAAGATGTTGTTACTGGCGGAACTTATGGTTCAAGATTTAAAATCCCTAGTCAAAAGACAAGAGAATATATTGATTTTGTTCAAAAACTATGTTGTGGCTGGGCTAAGCAATTTGTTGATATTGCTCATAAATACGGTAAAAAAACTATGATGTTTGATGGCGATCATCGTATTGGAACAGAACCATATAACCCATATTTTGCTTCAATTGGACTTGATGCGGTTGTTGGTGCCCCTCACAGTGGACCATATATTCGTTTATTATCTGATATGACAGGTATTAAATATACAGAGGGAAGACTCAATCCTTACTTTTTTCCTAACGAATGTCCTAGCGATGAAATGGGTGTTGAATACTTAACAACAAATTGGAATAGCGAAAAGCGCGGTATGCTTAAAAAACCAATTGATAGAATCGGCTTTGGTGGTTATCTAAAGCAAGTAGATTCTTATCCTAACTTCGTTAAATTGATTGCGAATGTCTGTGATGAATTTAGAATGATTAGAGAAAATGCTGGTAAAGAAGGATCGCACAATAATGTTAAAGTTGCTATTTTAAACTATTGGGGCAGACAATATTCATGGATGCAAAATGGTGGATTTACAGATGATACAAGACCAGAAACCAACGGATACCAAACATTGTATAATGCGATTTGCGGTCAACCAGTTGATGTGGATTTCATTTCATTCGACGATGTTTTAAATGATAAATTGTCCGAATATGATGTTGTTATTAACACTGGTCTAGCTGGTTCAGCATTCCAAGGAGATTTCTATTGGAGTGATCCGGTTATCTTATCAAAAATTAGAGAATATGTTGCTAATGGTGGTGGATTTTTAGGAATTGGTGATCCAACTGCTTTTGAATCTCAAGGAAGATATTTCCAATTAGGAGATGTTCTAGGGGTAGAAAAAGAAATTGGATTTACTTACGCTAAAAAGAAATATTTCCCAAGAAATAGTGTTAATCACTGGATTGTTAATGATGTGAATATGAATAATGTTCGTTTTGGAAATCAAGGCCAAAGTGTTTATCCATTAAGTTTAAAAACAGATGTTATTGCTTCTAATCCAGGTTGGTTTGATCCAAATCTTGATATTATGATTGGTGGAGATGTTTATTTATCTGCTAATAATTATGGAAAAGGAAGAGCAGTTTATATTTGCTCACTTAAAGACTCTTACGATGCCTTTAGATTAGTTTATAAAACACTTCTTTGGGCGGGATCAAAAGAAGACAATTACTATAAGGGCCTATCAACCGATGTAAGAACTGATTGTTACTATTATCCTGCAAAAAATAGATATGCAATCTTAAATAATGTAGATGAAGAAGTCACTACCACTTTCTATGATATTAAAGGAAATAAAAAAGATATCACGCTAAAACCACACGAAATACTGTGGATTGAATAATTAGATTTAAATATTTTTGCAAATTTATTAAGGGGTGCTATATGGATCTTAAAAATATTAAATTTGATGTAATTATTATCGCAGGTCAAAGTAACGCTGAAGGATATGGAAAAAGCAATGATTCTTTAATAACTATAATAGATGATGCCTACGAAGCTATTGATGCAAACGAATGTTATGTTGAGGTTGACCCTTCACTAGATTTTTATGATCAAGCAACTATTCATATGGTTTATCCACCAAAAGTAAAAATTCAACCTCTCCAAGAAAGAAGTGCTGGAAATAGAATTAACGCCGATTTGTCTTTATCATTTGTTTCTCTTTACCAAAAACACTGTTTAGATAGTGAAAGAAAAGTTATTGTTGTAAAAACGGCGATTGGCGGAACTGGCTTCGCAAGGAAACAACAAGGATATCAAACACAACTATACTATCGAACATTGATGATGGTAGATTATGTTCTTTCCTTAAATAAAGATAATAGAGTTGTTGCGTATTTATGGCATCAAGGCGAACATGATGCTTTTGAATTTCCTGAGAAAGACTATTCTCAAAGATACAATGATTATAAAATAGAATTTTTAAATCAAACCAGGGGTGTCATTGAGCATTTTTCTACTTTTGCTTTTCCAATCATTACTGGCGGTTTTATTGATGATTGGAGAAAAGATTATGAAATCAATTGCCAAGCGATAGAACAGGCATTAATAGATTCTTGTAAAGAACTTGGCAACGGAGCATTTGTGTCCGCTAAAGGTTTACATTCAAATAAAGAAGATGGTTTGGATGAAGAAGACAATATTCACTTTTCAAAAGAAGCTTTGAAAGAATTAGGAATTCGCTATTTTGAAGCATTTAAATCATTAAATAATTAATTTCAAATTAAGAATCACAGAAATGTGGTTCTTTTTTGTTCTAATAAAATATTTTGCAAATCTCGCAAAATTTTTGCAGAGTCTAAAAGTATAATTATGAATATTTATAGTATTTTAATTTTTAAAATAAAATCTTAGAATTATATTAACGAGGTAGATATATGTATTCTATTGGAATTGATATTGGTGGCACATCTATTAAAGGTGGCCTAGTAGATAATGAAGGAAAAGTCTTAGATACTTTTGTTGTCCCTGTATATAAAGGGGAAGGCCAATTAGTTACATCAGGTAGACTAATTGATGAATTGGTTAAATTTGTTGATAAGGTTGGAAAAGACAATGTTAACGGTATTGGAATTGGTTGCGCAGGCGCAATTAACTCTACAACCGGCGTTGTTGATTATTCAAACAATCTCGATTGGCATAATTTACCACTTGTTAAGATGATTGAGGACCGTTTAGGTCTTAAGGCTAAAATTACTAATGATGCAAACGCTGCAGCGTTAGGAGAGGCTAAATTCGGGGCCGGTAAAGAATATAAGACTGCTATCCTTCTTACTTTAGGTACAGGCGTTGGCGGTGGAATCATTATCAATGATGAAATCTATGATGGTAATGAAGGTAAAGGTGCAGAACTTGGACACATGAAGATTGAGCTTCATGGTAGAGAATGTACCTGTGGCAGATTTGGTTGCTTAGAAGCATATGCATCCGCAAGTGCATTAATCAAAGACACTAAAGAAGCAATGATGAAAGATAAATCATCTAAGCTTTGGGAATTAGTTGATGGCGATATCGCTAAAGTAAATGGTAAAGTCGCATTTGATGCAGAAGCATTAGGTGATAAGACCGCTAAAGAAGTTATTGATAACTATGTTATGTATCTTTCTGAAGGTATCTTAAATTTCTGTAATATCTTTAGACCAGATGTCATCATCTTAAGTGGTGGTATTGCTAATCAAAGAGATAACTTAAACAATAGATTAACAGCATACTGTGATGAAAGAGATTATGGCTTCCATTGCACACCTAAGGTATTAATTAAAACCGCTACCCTAGGATACAATTCAGGTATCATTGGAGCGGCATGCTTATTCATTAAATAATATAAGGAGAATATAAGTATGACATCGGCTGAAATCGCAGAACTTTGTGTAGCGTTAATGCTTGCTTGTTTTGGAGCAAGTTGGCCTATTAACTTAATTAAATCTATTAAAACTAAAAGCACTAAGGGTAAGAGCTTAGTGTTCTTAATCCTTATTGATGTTGGTTATGTTATTGGTATTGCTGGTAAGTTAATTTCTTGGGGAACATCATGGACTTCAATATTAGCTTTCTCAGTTTATATTTTTAACTTCGTTTTCGTAACAGCGGACTTTATTATGTATTTCGTTAATAAAGCTTGTGAAAAACGAGCTAAGGAATTAGCGAGCAATGAATAAAAAAGAACTTCACGAACGTTATAAATACACGATGGGTCTTTCAACATGGTCCTTTAATTCATATAAAGGACGCAACTTAAGACCTATTTATACCTGCGATGGTCCATGTGGCTTAAGAATTGAAGAGGATCATAAAGTTGTTACTGCGTTAAATCTTCCTTCACCAAGCGCTTTAGCAACCTCATTTAATAAAGAATTAATTAGACTTAATGGTGAGATTATTGGAAGAGAAGCTAATGCGAAAAAGAAAGATGTTCTTTTAGCGCCAGGATTAAATATTAAACGTTCAGCATTATGCGGACGTAATTTTGAATATTTTAGTGAAGATCCATATCTTAATGGAATTTGTGGTACAGAGTACGTTAAAGGTGTTCAAAGCCAAAACGTCGGAGTATCTATTAAACATTTATGTTGTAACTCTCAAGAATTTTCACGTTACTTTGTTTCAGCAGAAGTTAGCCAAAGAGCGTTAAATGAAATCTATTTAGAACCATTTAGAAGAGTTATTAAAGAAACAAATCCAATCTCTATTATGACAAGTTATAACAAAGTTAATGGTGTTTATAACTTCGATAATAAAGAATTCTTAGAAAACAAAATTATCAAGCAATTTGGTTTTAATGGTTTCTTTATGTCTGACTGGTTATCTGTTAGTGAAAAGGGTTCTTCTATTCATGGTGGTTTGCATCTTGAGATGCCTAAGAAGGTTATTGAAGATAAATATGTTGATAGAGAACTTAGAAAAGGTGTTTTTACTGAAAAAGAATTGGTGGAAAATGATAATCACTTTGAAGAGTGTTTAGCTAAATTAAGATCATTACCAAAAGAATGTATTTTTGATTTAGATAAAGACCATGAAGATGCAGAAAAGATCGCTAACGAAACAAGCGTTTTAGTTAAGAATGTTAAAAAAACATTACCTTTAAGAAAGAAAGACAAAATCTTAGTTGTTGGTGAAATTGATAATGTTCGTATTAACGGAGGTGGAAGTGCCTCGGTTAATGCTTATAAAAACGAAAGCATTGAAAAGTGTTTTGTTGAATCTGGTTTTGATGTAAGATTCTTAAAAACATACGATTTTGAATTAGAAGAATTGAATAAATATTCTGATGTTAATAAAGTTGTCTTCTTCTTTAAACAAGAATGGGATCAAGAAGGAAATGATAGATATTATTATGAATGTCCATTAAAACAAGAAGTTGCCTTTAATAAAATTAAAGAATTTGGTAAGGATATTGTAAGTGTTATTGTCACTGGTTCATCTTTCTCAGTTAAAGATTTCTATAAAGAATCAAAAGCAATGCTAATTCAATATTTTGCAGGCGAATGTCAAAATAAGTCGTTAGTGAACACTCTTATTGGAAAAGTTAATCCATCAGGTCATTTAAATGAAACATGGATTGGCTCATTAAATCAAAATCCTATGTATAAAAAAGATGTTCTTAAAAGACCATTCTATTATTCATATTATGATGAGGATATTTATGTAGGATATCGTTATTTTGATTTACATAAAAAAGGATTTATTTTACCTTTTGGATATGGTTTATCTTATTCAAAGTTTGAATATTCATCTCCAAGAATGATTGATAAAGGTGACACGATTGAATTTGTAGTGGATGTTGAAAATAAATCAAGTATTGATGGTAAAGAGACATTATTTGTTTTTGCCTCACTTCCAAATAGCAATATCTATAGACCTTTAAAAGAACTTAAAGGATTTAACAAAGCACTAATTCCTTCTAAATCATCTAAAACATTTGTGGTTACAGTAAATAAAAGTGATTTAGTGTCTTATTTTGAACGTAAAGACACAATGCTAGTAGAAGAAGGAATGTATCATTTTTATCTTGCTAAGAACGCTAATGAAATCATTGGTGAATTTGATTTGTTCATTGAAGGTGAACAATTTGAAAAGCAAGAAGCTCCTATTAAACTTAAAAGAAAGAAAGTTTCTAAAGTTTGGACTTTAGATACAGATGTTTTCTCCTTTTTCCAAACATCTGTTTGCCAAGAGATTGCTAAAGAAAAGAATCAACCTCTTGATATTGAATTCGCAGAACAATGGCAATCAGGTTGTTTAAGATGGGCGGCTCAAAAATATTTCTGGGACATTTCTCATGATGAAATGCATTCAAAGATATTCCCTGAATTGAAAAGAAGAAAAGAAAAGCCATTAGGCATTAACTACATGTCTGATGTTAGAAAGAAGAAATGGTTAGTAACGCCATTCCAAAGAGAAAGAAAATAACCATAAATTATTAACAGCCTTAATGGCTGTTTTTAATTTCTGCCTATTAAATGAAAATAAAATGTAAGTTCAAATTGTCTATTCGCAAACCTTTAAAAAAACATTAAAACGTATTTACAAATGTATATACAAAATTTAAAATGATGATGAGGTGATTGGTATGAATAAAGACGCAAATATAATAATTAGAGTTGACTCAAATTTAAAAGAAAACGTGACCAAGATAGCCAAAGAAAATGGTTTCAAATTGACTGATTTATTAACCGCTTCTTTAAAGGACCTTGAAAAAAGAAGAAAAATTCCTTCGTTTTTATATCCTTTTTTGCCTAGAAGAAGTACAAATCAAACTATAACAATTGTTCAAATAAAAAAGTCATTAGAGGAAATATTAAAAAAACATGATAAAGGATTGGTGACTAAGGCTTATTTATTCGGCTCTTTTGCCAGAAATGAAGAAAATAACGAATCTGATATTGATATTAGGTTAGAAGCCGATAGTGGACTGTCATTATTTGATTTAGGGAACATTAGACAAGACCTTGTTGATAAATTTGGTAGAGAGGTTGATTTGTTATGTATCCATAAAGAAAAAATGGACCCAGCATTTTATAGTTCAATCAAAAAGGATGAGATATGCATCTATGAGCGATGATAATAAAAATTCAATCATTGTTTATATAATATCTTTGATATAATAACTAGCGTTATGGAAAAAAGAGATTTTTTAACTGGCAAATGTATAGATATCTCATTCGAAGGAAAAGGTGTTGTTAAAACAGAACAAGGCATCGTTTTTGTTGATGGTGTTTTTCCTGATGAAGAATTAGAGGTATTTGTTGAATATACACGCGCTGGTCAAAAGTTTGGAAAGATTAGAAGATTAATTACAAAATCTCCCGATCGTATTCAGCCTTTATGTGGTATCTGCACAGCCTGTGGTGGTTGCCAATTCCAACAACTAAGTTATCAAGCTCAACTTGAATATAAAACCAAAAAAGTTGCGTCAGCATTTGAAAGGAATTTCCATCACAAGTTCAATGTTTTACCTTGCTTAGGTATGGAAGATCCATATAACTATAGAAACAAAATCCAAGTCCCATTAGGTAAAGATTTACATGGAAATATCATTTCTGGTTTCTATCGTTCAAACACTCATAAGATTATCGCGACAGATGTTTGCTATATTGATGACGAAAGATCTCGTCCAATTATTAAAGATATTAAACTTTTAATGCGTTCATTTAAGATTGAACCATATGATGAAGATAGAAGAACTGGATGTATTAGACACGTTTTAATTAGAACTGCTAAACATAAAGAACAATTAATGCTTACATTAGTAACTGCTCTTGATGAATTTAAGGGTAAGAAAAACTTTGTTAAAGCAATTGTAGAAAAACATCCTGAAATTACAACAGTAGTGCAAAACATTAATACTAGAGACACTAATGTTATTTTAGGTGATAAAGAAAGAATCCTTTATGGTAAAGGTTTCATTGAAGACTCTATCTTAGGAGTTAACTTTAGAATTTCATCAAAATCTTTCTATCAAGTTAATCCAATTCAAGTCGATGTGTTATATGGTAAGGCTATGGAATTTGCAGGTCTTACAGGAAACGAAACAGTATTAGATGCTTATTGTGGTATCGGCACAATTTCATTAATCGCTGCAAAACATGCAAAAGAAGTCTATGGTGTGGAAATTGTTAAAGAAGCTATTAAAGACGCAATTGGTAACGCTAAATTAAATAACATTACTAATGCTAAGTTTGAATGCGATGATGCATCTAAATATATGCTTAGATTTAATCAAACAGGAATTAAACCAGATGTGGTGTTTGTTGATCCTCCAAGAAAAGGACTTGATGAAACATTTATTAATTCATTACTTGTTTTAGCACCTAAGAAAGTAGTGTATGTCTCATGTAACTGTGAAACTCTTGCAAGAGATTTAACATTATTATCTTGTAAGTATGATATCAAAAAGATTCAACCAGTCGACATGTTCCCAATGACTCATCATACAGAAGTCGTTTGTGAGTTTGTCTTCAAGGATGTTAACGCAAATAAAAACAAAAGAACAAATCAATATAATAGAGATTGGGATGGGGCGTAATTTTATTGTTGCTCACTAGTGTAAGAGAACAAGTTAGACTTCTCTGAAAAGGACAAATTCGATTTCTCTCAAACAGTAGATTAATTAGTTACAGAATTATAGGAAAAAAATAATTAAAAATTAGATCATGTCAAAGTTATGAAAAATACCCCTTTCCTGTTTTTGTCCAGGATTAGGGGTACATTTCACAAATGCTAATATTCTCTTTGTCCATATTTCCCTCTGTGCAATTTCGCATTGTTCTAACTATTTTGTACAGAGGTTTTCCTTATAAAAACAGTGTGATGATTTTTTTCGCCCACGAAAGGTAAGTAGGAACGATGGTATCAAGCGAATGTTTCACAGCCGTAATATCCTGCGTGGAAAGTTCGCCGATTT
>JAKSVY010000059.1 GCA_024413875.1 Bacilli bacterium | reverse complement strand
CAAGCAAGAAATAAGTACACTTACTTTGCTAGTAAAGCTAAAAAAGAAGGATATGAGCAAATTGCAGCTATTTTTGAAATGACTGCAAATAATGAAAAAGAACACGCAAAACTTTGGTTAAAAGAATTAGAAGGTATTGGTTCTACTGAAGAAAATCTTAAGGCTGCTGCTGAAGGAGAAAACTATGAATGGACTGATATGTATGAAAATTTTGCTAAAGAAGCAATGGAAGAAGGCTTCCCTCAACTCGCTGCAAAATTTAGATTAGTTGCCGCTATTGAAAAACGTCACGAAGAAAGATATAGACAACTTTTAAACAATATTGAAACTGCAAAAGTTTTTGAAAAAAGCGAAGTTAAAATTTGGGAATGCAGAAACTGTGGACACATTATCGTTGGTACAAAAGCTCCAGAAATTTGCCCAACATGTGCTCATCCAAAAGCTTATTTCGAAATCTGCGCTGAAAATTACTAAAATAAATTTTTTATTTTAAATGAGTGGTTCGCCACTCATTTTTTTATGCTATTTTGCTATATCTTTTATGATATAGATGCTATTCATCTAATATTATTTACTTTTAAAGTAATAGGGACTAAAATATAAACGTTTAAGGAGAAACAAAATGAATAAATATTTTGATTTTAATGGCCAAGTCGCTATCGTTACTGGTTGTTCAACTGGTTTAGGCGTACAAATGGCTAAAGCTCTTGCTTCTCAAGGCGCTACAATTATCGCTGTTGCAAGAAGACAAAACTTAATTGATGAAGTCGCTGCATCAATTACAAAAGAATTCGGCGTTCCAGCTTGCGGTGTTGCATGTGACATCACAAAAACAGAACAAGTCGAAGCTATGGTCGACACAGTCTTAGCTAAATATGGCCGTATCGATATCTGCATTAACAACGCAGGTACAGGTGGTGTCATCCCAGCTGAAGATATGCCAGATGAAACATTCGAACACGAAACACAAATCGATTTATTCGGTACATTCAAAGTTGCTCGTGCAGTTGCAAAGAAAGCTATGTTACCACAAGGCTATGGCCGTATCATTAACATCGCTTCTATGTATGGTTTAGTCGGCAACAAGATCGCTCCAACAGCTTGCTACCACGCAGCTAAAGGTGGTGTTGTCAACTTAACACGTGCTCTCGCAGCAGAATGGGGCGAAAGAGGTATCACAGTTAACGCAATCTGCCCTGGTTACTTCTATACTCCACTCACAGTTGATACACTCAACACTGATTTCTTCAAACAATATGCAAAAACAATGATCCCATTAGCTCGTTATGGTAATGAAGGTGAATTAGACACAACAGCTCTTTACTTATCATCAAAAGCTAGTTCATATGTTAACGGTGTCATCATCCCAGTTGATGGTGGTTACACTTGCATGTAATTGATAGAAACATATCAAAAAACTAGAAAACTTCTTGGCGGGCATATAACCCGCCAAGAAACTTTTTTCTAAAATCCCCTTAAACAATTAAGGACGTTTTAGACCTAAAATTTGAAATTAATTTTATAAATTAATATAAATAAGACTAAAGGAGAAATTAACTATTATGTATAAAGTAGTTAGAAAAAAACCATTAAATCCTACTGTCACACAAATGGAAATCTTAGCACCACTCGTTGCTAAGAAAGCAAAACCTGGTCAATTCATTATCTTAAGAGTTAATGAAGAAGGCGAAAGAATTCCATTAACAGTTGCTGGAACAAATCCAGAAGAAGGCACTGTTAAAATTATCTTCCAAATCGTTGGTGGAACTACAGAATTACTCAACCATGTCAATGAAGGCGAATGCATCACTGACTTCGTTGGACCTTTAGGTGTTCCAACTCATATCGAAGGCAAGAAGAGAGTTTGTGTTGTCGGTGGTGGTGTTGGCTGTGCTATCGCAATGCCAATCGCTCAAGCTTTACACGCTCAAGGCACTCACGTTACTTCAATCATCGGTTTCAGAAGTAAAGACATCGTTATTCTTGAAGATGAATTCAAAGCATGTTCAGATGTCCTTCATGTTATGACTGATGATGGTAGCTATGCTAGACAAGGTAACGTATGTGTACCATTAAATGAAATGCTCGCTGCTGGCGAACAATTCGATGAAATCATCACTATTGGTCCACTCATCATGATGAAATTCGTCGTCGCTGCTGCTAAACCATATAACGTTCCAGTAACAGCTTCTATGAACCCAATTATGATTGACGGCACAGGTATGTGTGGTGGTTGCCGTTTAACACTTAATGTTGATGGCAAGAAAGTTACAAAATTCGCATGTGTTGATGGCCCAGACTTCAACGGTTATGAAATTGACTTTGATGAAGCTATGTCAAGAGGCAGAATGTATTGCGATTTTGAAAGACATGCATATGAAAAAGCATGTAACTTATTCAAAAAGGAGGCTAAATAATCATGGCACTTGATCCAAAGAAACATGAAATGCCTACTCAAGAACCTCAAATTAGAGCTCATAACTTCAAAGAAGTTGCATTAGGCTATACAGAAGAAATCGCTCTTGCAGAAGCAAGCCGTTGTATTAACTGTAAAAACAGACCATGTGTTGCCGCATGCCCTGTTAACGTTCACATCCCAGAATTCATCGCAAAGATTAAAGCTGGTGATTATGAAGGCGCTTACCAAGAAATTTCTTTATCATCTGCTCTTCCAGCAGTTTGTGGTCGTGTTTGCCCTCAAGAAACACAATGTGAATCTAAATGTACAATGGGTATTAGATTCGAACCAGTTGGCATTGGTAGACTTGAAAGATTCGTCGCTGACTATCACAATGCTAACTGTAAAGAAGCTCCAGCAGTTCCAGCTTCTAACGGCCATAGAGTCGCTGTTGTTGGTTCAGGCCCTTCAGGCTTAACATGTGCTGGTGACCTTGCAAAATTAGGTTATAAAGTTACAGTATTTGAAGCACTTCATACAGCTGGTGGTGTTTTAGTTTACGGTATTCCTGAATTCCGTTTACCAAAAGCTATCGTTGCTAAAGAAGTTGATACTTTAAAAGCTTTAGGCGTTGAAATCGCTACTAACGTTGTTATTGGTAGAACTTTAACAATTGATGAACTCTTCGAAGAAGGCTATGAAGCTGTATTCGTCGGTTCAGGTGCAGGTTTACCTAACTTCATGAATATTCCAGGTGAAGCATATAAAGGTGTTTACTCTGCTAACGAATTCTTAACAAGAAGTAACTTAATGAAAGCTTACTTAGATGACCCTGTCACTCCTATTATGAAAGGTGGCAAAGTCGCAGTTGTCGGTGGTGGTAACGTCGCTATGGACGCTGCTCGTACAGCTCTCCGTTTAGGTGCTGAAAAAGTTTATATCGTCTATAGACGTTCTATGGATGAACTTCCAGCTCGTAAAGAAGAAGTTGAACACGCAATGGAAGAAGGAATTGATTTCCAACTCTTAACAAACCCAGTCGAAATCTTAGGCTATGAAAACGCTGAAGATAGACGTGATCCAAAGAATGGTTTCGTTACAGGTATCAAATGTATCAAAATGGAACTTGGCGAACCAGATGCTAATGGCAGACGTAGACCAGTTGCTATCCCTGGTAGTGAATTCGTTTTAGATGTCGATGCTGTTGTCATGTCAATTGGTACTTCTCCAAACCCACTCATCAAGAGCACAACTGAAGGCTTAGAAGTCAATAAACACGGTGGTATCATCGTTAACGAAGATGGTTTAACAAGCCGCGCTAACGTTTATGCTGGTGGTGACGCAGTCACAGGTGCTGCAACAGTTATTTCTGCTATGGGTGCTGGTAAAGTTGCTGCTAAAGCAATTGATGAAGCCCTCTCTGCAAAATAATTAATTAAATTTATTTAAGATGAAACTCTTCGTTTACCCAAACTTATTATCTTTTAAACAAATACAAACAACCAAGATGGTTATTTCTACTTTAACAAGTAAACTTAATCATGAAGTTTCTTTGTCAAAAGAAGATAGTTATAAAGTTTATGGTAACGAAGAGTTTTCTTCATTTTCTCCTTCAGAATGCGATTATATGATCTCTTTAGGAGGAGATGCTTGTGTTTTAAAAACTGCTCAACTTGCTTTTAAACACAATAAACCTTTGCTTGGTATTAACTCTGGTCATTTAGGATATTTATGCGCTATTTCGTTAAAGGAAATTGAAACTTTAACCGATGAAGTTATCAAGTCTTTTAAAATCACTTCCTATAGCGTAATTACATTATTATATAAGGATAATATATATAACGCTTTTAATGATGTTGTGATTGGTAAAACTAACTTTGGAAAGATTATTAATATTGATTATCAAATCAATAGTGAAGAACCTGTTAGTTATAAAGGAGATGGCTTAATTGTTTCTACCCCATTAGGAAGTACAGGTTACACTCTTTCTGCAGGTGGCTTAATTATTCCTCATGATGAGGCTAAATTTGCTATCACTCCTATTTGTCCTCAATTCTTACAAGTTACACCTCAAGTTGTAAGTGATTCTTCTGTTATTTCCATCAATTCTCCTTTTTCATATGAAAATAAGACAGGCGTTTATTTAGATGGAAATTATTTAGGAGAACTTAAAGAAATGATCTCAATTTCTAAAAGTAAAAGAAAACTACTTTTAGTTAAAAATTACTAGCAAAACCCCCTTATTTTTCGTTTTTTGATTTAGAATATAGATGGCTTTAGGCCATTTTTTTATTATATTTTTTACATTTTAAAATGTAACTTTTTATGTATGATAATAATAATTCGTTTTAATCTTTATAAAAAAAGATTATAATTTTTAACAATCCTAAAATTCTAAAGAAAGGAAGGAAATACTTATTATGAGAAAAAATAAATTAGTATTTATTACATTATTATCTTCTTTGATGGCAATTTCCGCTTGTGGTGGTAAACCTGCTAAATCCAATGTTAGCGAAAATAGTTCCACTCCAAGCAGTCAAGTATCTAGTCAACAATCAAGTTTACAATCTTCTTCTTTAATTCCAAGTAGTACTTCAAAAGCTTCTTCAAAAAGTAGCACACCAAGTAGCACTCCTTCAAGTGCACCTAGCAGTGCTCCAAGTAGTTCAAAACCAAGTTCAGCAGTTACAAAATACTATGTTGGTATTGAACAAAACGAATTAGTAACTATCGCTATTACTTCAGGAAGTGATCAAGTCGCTAAAGATGGACGCGTTACATTCACAGTCACTCCAAAAAATGCTGAAGTTGAAGTTCTTACAGTAAAAGTTACTTATGTTGAAAATAGTCAAGTTAAGGAAGTAAATCTTGATTCTTACAGAAATGATTATGGATTTAACATGCCTGCATTCAACGTAACAATTAAAGTTACTGCTCAAGTTAAAGTATACAACTTAAGTGTTGTTAACAACCCAAACGCTACTGTAACACTTTTAGATCACACAGATAAAAAAGCAAAAGCAGGTGAAACAGTTAATTTTAAAGTACAACTCGCTAATGGAGTTACATTAAAAGAAATCAACATCTTAAATGGCTCAAATAAATTAACTCCATCTAAGAATAATGATACATATTCTTTCCAAATGCCTAGTGGAGATGCTCAAATTCAAGTTGTTACTGAAGCTGTTCAATATGATGTAACAATTTCAACTAATCCAGGTGTCAACGCTAGAATCGTTGGATCACAAACAAAGTTTGCGGAAGGTGAAACAGTTAGCTTTATCGCTTCTGTTAACACTGGTTATGAATTAAACGCAGTTAAAGTTAATAAAGGTACAGAAGCACTTAGCTATACATTAACAAACGATATTTATACATTTGTCATGCCTGCTGGTGCTGTCACAATTAGCTTTGATGTCACTCAATTATATACAGTTAGTAAAAATGCTGACGCTAATACAACAATTACAATCGAATCTCCAAAATCATATTACAAAGCAAATGATACCGTTACATTCACAGTCGCTGTAACTAATTCTGGCTATGAATTAGATGAAGTTACAGTTAAAAATGGCACTAATACTGTAGTAACTACACTTACATCAGGCAAATATTCATTCAAAATGCCTGCTGGAAATGTAACAATTTCTGCTACTGCAAAAGAAAAACCTGCTTCAGGTGACACTACTTGCCCAATTGAAGTTGGTTCTGTCTTTGAAGGTGGTTATTACACAAGATCAAATGATTACTATTGCAGAGTAAGAGTTAAATTTGATACAGCTACAACATTATCATGGTGGCTTACATCTGAATGGGATGGCGATGATTATGGCGATGAATGGACATATTCAAGTTTATCAACAAGAATTATCACAAAAAATAAAACAAGCATTGCAAGACCTTCAGATATGTTAGGCGACGACTTACAAGACTCAGAAACTGGTGTTGAATACTCTTATAATTCAACTACAGGTAAAGTAGAAGTTACTTTATCTCCAAAAGCTTCTAACCCTGTCGCTAATACAATTGAAATTATTAAAAACAGTTCTGGTGCAATTACTGGAATTAAGTTTGATAAAGACATTAAAGAACAATATGAATCTAACAACTATTTTGGTTGTAAAAACATTGTTCTTTATAAGAAATAGGAGGATTTTTATAAAATATGAAAAAATCCATTAAAAAATTACTTGTTCTTTCAAGTTTAGTATTAACTGCTGCTAGTGCAGTTGCTTGTAGTGGACAGAAACCTGGTTCTAAGCCAGCTATGTCTAGCGAACCAGTTTCAAGTGTTCCAACAAGCTCATCTAGTAGTTCTTCAAATTCTTCAATGAGTTCCTCAGAAGAATTAAGCAACAATCACTACGAAGGTATTGGACAACCTCCTGCAGGTTTAGGTAGAAATGGTGATACATTCACTGATACTTCTACAGGCGATGTTTATACAAAACAAGGTGGAGTTTGGGTAAAAACTTCTAGTGGACAAAGAAATAATTATTCTGGTGAAGGTGATCCTAATCCAGCACTTGGTGAAAATGGTGATAAATACACTGACACTCTTAATGGCGCTGTTTGGGAAAAACAAGGCGGAGTTTGGATTAAAATCCAAGCTGGAGATACTACATATGTAGTTACTTTCAACCTTGATGGTGGTTATTTTGCTACTGATGGCTCCACAACCTATCCTGATCAAATTGTTAGAGAAGGTAGATGGATTAAAGCTCCATCTGTAGATCCTGTTAAAGATCATTGCACATTCTTAGGTTGGTATGCTGAAGGTAGCCAAGAACCATGGAACTTTGTCGGTGGTGCGGTTTATGGCCCTGTTAATTTAATTGCAAGATGGAATGTTAACCAAAACGAAAAAATTATAGTTACAGTTGATCCATGTAATGGTCAACCAACTTATACTCATGAAACTTTCGTAGGTGACTATTATTATCCAACTATTCCAACTAGAGAAGGCTTCTCATTTGTTGGATGGTTTGTTAAATCTACACAAGAAAAATATAACGGTTACATCGATGGTTCTTTCGCTGGTGAAACTTTAGAAGCTCATTGGGAAAAAGCGAACTTTAACTTCAAATTCCAAGTTGAGGCTAATGATGAAATCACTATCACTGGTTTATTAGATATTAATACAGTTACTGTTACAATTCCTGCCTACATTGGTGGAAGAAAAGTTACTAAGATTTCTAATTCCGCATTTAATTATAGAACTAGCTTAGTTTCCGTTAATCTTCCAGCCACAATTAAAGAATTAAGTGGCCAAGCTTTCGCTGGTGCATACAAAGTTAATGAAGTTAATATTGATAGTAATAACCTCAATTTTGTCTCTATTAATGGTATAGTGTTTTCTAAATCCAAAGATGTTTTAGTCTACTATCCAATTAGAGCAAATCAAAACTACACAGTTCCTAATACTGTTAAAAAGATTGGTGACTATGCTTTCTATGATCACAAAGATATGGGCTTAAAGAGCATTAACTTAAATGAAGGCTTAGAAGAAATCGGTGCTTATGCATTTGCAAGAAACGAATTATTAGCTAGTATTACATTCCCAAGCACACTTAAAAAGATTGGTAAAGCCGCATTCTATGGCCCATCAGTCGCTTCTGATGAAGATGATTATATTTCTCCTCAAGGCACAATTGTTTCATACACTTGGAACGAAGGTTTAGAAGAAATTGGAGAAATGGCATTTGCTAACCAATATATTAAAGACACATTAAAACTTCCTAATACAGTTAAAACAATCGGAGAATACGCATTCGTAAACTGTAACGCAATTACAAAAGTTATTTTCCCTAGAGATCTTGAATCACTTGGAGATAATGCTTTTGCAGCTGCTACTGGTGTTTTATCTGCGGATATTGCAGATGGAAATACTCATTTTAAAGTTAGAGATAATGTTTTATATACATATGACATGACTGAACTTGTTTATTGCCCATCTGGTAGAACAGAAGAAATTACAATTCCTGAAGGTGTTACAAAACTTAGACAATACGCTTTCTATATGGTTGATGAATTACAAACTTATAATTTCCCATCAACATTAAAAGAAATTGGTCATGATTGCTTCGCTCATACATATGGATTAAGAAGCTTCACAATTCCAAATTCAGTTACAACAATCGGTGAAGATTTATTTGATCG
>JAKSVY010000058.1 GCA_024413875.1 Bacilli bacterium | reverse complement strand
TATTCATCAGAGAGCCGAAAAGAGTGATATCCCCTCTCTTAAGAGCTTCTACTGCTTTTATTGTACGCATATTCTCATAAACAGCGTGTTTTGCGCGTTTCTCTTTTATTTCATCACCGATTACGTTTTTTACTTCCTCGAATTCTGCCTCTGTAAGATTACCAAGAGCAGATATATTTTTAACTGACTGTATTTTTTCAAGGGCAGCTTCGCACTCGGAACGTCTTTCGTTGTATTTGCTGTCACCAAGGCCACGTTTTTTATTTGAACATGTAATTACAATTTTTGCACCTTTAAGTTCAATTGGTGCATATTATTTCATTAAAAGACGCAAAGAAAATTAATTAATAAATACATTTATTAATAAAGCACAGGCAAATTGCTTGTGCTTTTTAAGTAAAATTTTCTTTAATAATTATTTATAAAATAATTGAATAATGACGATTTCTATTATAAAATCTTAATATGAAAGGGCTTTACTTATGAAAAAAAGATTATTCCTTTTTCTTCCATTACTTGGAATGTTACTTGGAGGATGCTCTGGAGGCATTGAAAAAGTAACTGGTATTACCTTAGATAAAACTGAATTAACGGTTATGGTGAGTGAATCTCAAAAAATAACCGCTACAATAGAGCCCGTCAAAGCATTAAATCAAATTATTACCTGGGAATCATCCTGTGCTGATATCGCTACTGTTTCTACAGGTGGAGTTGTAACTGGCGTTTCTACAGGAAGTGCTGTTATTAAAGCCATTACTGAAGATGGTGGTTTTTCTGCATCTTGTAATGTTACAGTTACTCCTTATGTTCCAGTAGTTACTCACGTTACAAATATCGCGTTATCTTCTAGCAAATTAAATATGGAACCTGAAGATACAAGTACTATTACTTACACAGTGTTCCCAGAAGACGCTACATATAAAGATGTTATCATTGCATCAAGTAATGAAGATATTGCTACAATAGAAAGACTTGAAGGCAATCAATTCAAAGTAACTGCTGTTGGTGAAGGAAAAACATCAATCACTGTTACATCCACTGACACCCCTGAAGAAGGTAAGAATGTTGTAACCGCTGGATTAGCAGTGGATGTTTATAAACAAGATGAACCAGGAGTTGTTCATGTTTCATCAATTAGCGTTTCTTCTCCAACTCAAAACTTATTAGTGGGTCAAAGTGCTGACTTTACATATGAAGTACTTCCAAAGGATGCTACTGATAAAACCGTAAGTGTCTTAATTGGAGATGAATCAGTTGCTTCAATGAGTCATGATGAAGACAACAATAAAATCTCTCTTTCCGCTAAGAAGGTTGGAAGCACAAAAGTTACAATTACTGCCAATGATAAACCTCATGGCGAGGTTATTTCTAGAGAAGTAACTGTTAATGTTACTGAACCAGTAGCAGTTACTGGAGTAAACTTAAACCCTGAAGAAATGTCATTAAATATTGGGCAAGAGATGGGAATTGTTGCAACAGTATTACCAGAAAACGCTACAAATAAGAAAGTTGATTGGTCTAGCGATAATCCATCTGTTGCTGTTTACGATGATGGAAAAGTTAAAGCCTTATCTGAAGGTAAAGCATCAATTACTGTAAAAACACAAGATGGCGGATTTACCAAATCTTGTGCTGTTACTGTTGCTGGAGTCAAATATGATACAGTTTACTTTACTAATAACTTTAGCTGGTCTAATGTTGAAGTTCATAGCTGGGGCATTGCAGGTGACAACTACGTTACAATGACCAAAGCATATGTAAATGATATACAACAAGATGTCTATAAAGCTAAAGTTCCAACATGTGATTCTTTCCAATTTACTGATCATGGAGATAATTACACTGAAGCTGTATCATCATTCAAAGAAAATACAGGATATTATGTGATAGAAGAAAAAGATGCTGATAACAATTGGAAAATTGGTTCTTGGTCAGTTGTTCCTTATACAATTAACTATTACGCGAATGGCGGTGTAGGAACTATGGATTCTGTAACTGCTTATAATGGTGCTGATAATGGTGGATGGATGCTCAATGATAATAAATTTACTAAAGATGGTTATTATTTTAAAGGTTGGGCAACAAGCGAATCTGGAGATGTTGTATACACAAATAAAGCCATTGTTCCAAATAATACAATAACTGTTCCTGGCAGTGAGCTTAACTTATATGCTAAATGGCAAGAATCCACTGGCGAAGGTTATAAATTGCTTATTGGATCAACAAATTATGATTTAGTTTTAAATGAAGGTGATGAATATGTTACCGCCACACCAGTTAGTGTTAAATCTGGCGATACAATTAAATGTTTCAATAATGGTGAGGAAATAACCGGTTATTTGCCAAAGAAATCATCCAATAATAACTGTTGGAATGATAATGGCACTGTTAAAGTATGTTTAAATATTGAAGCCAATATCTATGTTGATGTTAAAAATAAGACCATTATGTGTAACGGACTTGAAGTTAATAAATATTATCTTTCTGTTAATAATTGCCCATTCGAATTAACTCCTAATGGAACGACATTTGATGGTTATGATGAATATATGCTTATTGGGCATGAATATCACACTAATGATGCTATTAAGTGTGTCAACACTAGCGAGACATTAGATAATGCGACTGTGTTTACTATTAGTATTGTAAATCCTTCGAGTATACCAGGATTTTCCTATAATGGTAGTGACGCTATTGTTTATACTGGTGGCGGAGTTAACGCTGATACATATGTTAAATTTAAATATGGAATGGACGAAATCTATTTTGGTTTACACAAATAGTAAGGAATGGTGATTGCTTATGAAAAAAAAGAAATTATTATTTATCCCGATATTAGCTATGCTACTTACTTCTTGTGGCGGGGGAAATACTCCAACCACTGGAGAAACATCCGCTAAACCAACTACATCGGGTAGTGTTCCTGAAATTGATCCAGAAGATTATGATGCTTGGACTGATACTTGGAGTAAGCCAAATCACCTATATTTTCACTACAATCGTGGTGAAGGCGCGACAGATTATGATAATTATTGCTTATGGCTTTGGCAATTTTTCCCTCAAAACCTTGAAGGAACTCTTTGGGGCTATGATGGTCCAACAAAAGTTAGTGATAAATTAACTTTAAAGCCAATGTCTACAAGTTTTATGACATTCCCAGAAGTTGGTTTAGAAGGTTCTGGAACTTTCTGTGATAAATACGGCATTATTTTTGATGTTGATTTATCAAGAACAGATTTAATTGGCGGTAAAACCGGCACTCCAGTCACCTTTAATGGTGCTGAAGAAGTTGGTTTCCTATTACCTCTTCAATCATCAATGGATGGTTCTAAAAACTGGACTTCTGATGGTGGATGTGAAACTTATGTAGAAGGATTTAATAAAGAAGAAAACTGGAGAACTGTTGAAGGTGGTAAGGCGATGCACCTATACACATGCACAGGTAACCTTTCTGGATATACATTTAGAGTAGGTAGTGGTGTGATTCCTCCTCAACCAATTATTAATCCAGTTGATTCAGATACAACTGGTAAATATCGTTCTGAGACAGAAGAAATTCCAGAATATTATGAAACAACCGATAAAACATCTGATACATTTAAAGAATTAGGTGTTGGATATCAAATATTCGTTGCTTCATTTAGAGATTCTAATGGTGACGGAATAGGCGATATTCGCGGAATTATTGATTCACTTGATTATTTAGAAGATTTAGGTGTTGAGTGCTTATGGCTTACACCTGTTAATAAATCAGACTCATATCACGGCTATGATGTATCAAATTACACTGAAATTGACCGTAGATACGGCACAAAAGAAGATTATATTGAATTGCTTAATAAAGCCCACGCTAAAGGAATGAAAGTTCTTATGGACTTAGTTTTGAACCACACTTCTAAAACAAATGAATGGTTCAAAAAATCAAAGATGGCAGAAGAAAGTGACGGCATTAAGTGGCGAAATGTCTATACTTGGAAATACAAGGAAGACATGGTTAAGAAAGCCAAAATGCATTATGATGACGCAAATAAAAAATGGGTATTAGATGGATATAGCAAAATTACTGTAGAAGAAGATGCTAATTCAAATAACCCTTCATGGTATAGAGATGGTGAATCAAATTACTATTACTATGGTAAGTTTGGTTCTGGTATGCCGGAAATTAACTACGAAAACATTGCAACTCGCAACTTAATTATTGAAAAAGCTAAGTATTGGTTAAATATTGATAACAGTGGAGTCGGCATTGATGGTTATCGTTTAGACGCTGTTAAACATATCTACATGAACGATGAAGTCGAAGATACTGAAGGTGACGTCATTATTAATGACGTTGGTGAAGCTAAATCATATGATGATGAAAAAGGCGAATATATCTATAAAAAATATGACTATAGTAGTGATTTAACCAAGAATGTTAATTGGTGGAATCAATTTTCTAAAGCTTTAAAAGATATTAATCCTAACTTCTTCTTAGTTGGCGAAAACTTTGATGGATGGGGCACAAGAACTTCAAATTACTATCGTGCTTTAGATTCACAATTTGACTTTTCAAATTATTATCATATTCCAGCATGGATTTATAACACTGATCAAGGTGCAGCTTCCTATAATGATGGCACTCAGGCTGCTGAAACATTTGTTCCATTTGCATCTAATGAAAATTTTGAAGTAGGTGCTAATTATTTAGTTCCAGGCGGAAATCGTAAAGACTTCATTAATGGTGCATTTACTTCTAACCACGACGTTATGAGAGTTATTAACCAAGCTAATGGTACTGGTGATAAAAACTCTACAGCCGCTAAAGAACACATTGAATATGGCGATACATATGCTAATGGAAAGGCAATGTTCCAAGCAGCGGTTACTATTTTAAATCGAGGATTATCTTGGATTTATTATGGAGATGAACTTGGTATGAGTTCAAACACAAATACACATATTGCCAAGTACGGCAGTGAAAACTCAATGGATATTTGGTATCGTCAACCATTCCTTTGGAATGATAAGAGAGTGCGTTCTAATTATAAATTTGGTCAATTTACTTTTGAACTTGATGATCATAATAAACATTTAGTTAATAATGGCGAAGGTGTTAAATACACTCCAAGCACTGATACAACTCCAATGGAATTAGTTGTTGATAATGAATTCTATGAATTCTATAAAGGATTAATTGCTATTAAAAAAGAATATCCAAAGGATGCTCATATTGAATATAAATGGAGCAGCAAGAATGTTCTTAGAATATTTGTTACTGATCCAAAAGACCCATCCTATGAAATGCAAATATTCTTACAAAACGGATTAACTCAAGATGAATATAAGTATGCACTTGATGCATCATATGAAAATATTAAAAGTTTAAATGACGCTCCAACAACCACATATGGAAATATAGGTGGTAAAAACTTTGCTGTTGCAGCATTTAAGAAAAAATAGAGGAGGTTAGCAATGAAGAAATTCTCAGTTATCTTACCATTATTATTCGCTCCGGTAATCGCATTATCCTCATGCGTATATAATAATGGAATTAATACTCAATCTGATTTTACGATTAAATCAATTAGTTTTAATGTTGAAAAACTTGAAATTAAAGTTGGTAATGAAAAGACTCAAATTATCGCTGTAATTGAAGGTGAAGGAGAATTTGATGATACTTTAGTTCTCTCATTTAAAGATGAAGGTCTCGCTAATGTTGAAAAAACTGAAGTTAAATCTGGTGAAGCAATTTACATTACTGGCATTAAAGAAGGAACTACCGAATTAATTGCGACTGCAAAAGGAGATAGTTCTAAATCTAAATCTTTACCTTTAACCATTCTTCCTCGAGAAGATGTTAACCCGGTTAAAGGAGTTAGCTTAGATAAGAGTGAAGCAACATTAAATATTGGTGAAACTCTTCAACTTACCGCAACTCTTGATCCAACTGACGCAACTAATAAATTATTAACATGGTCAACAAGTGATGAAGCTGTTGCAAGTGTATCTACTGAAGGGCTTGTAACTGGCAAGGATTTTGGTGAAACTACGATTAAAGTTACTACAGTTGATGGTGGTTTTAACGCTGAATGTAAAATTACAGTTACCAAACCTCTTGAAAAAGATGGTTATTATTTAGTTGGCACTCCAAATGATTGGAAAGCTAATCCTCTATATCAACTTTCTTTAAATACTCAATCTTCATCCGGTCAAGAATATATGATTAAATTCACCGGAAAAGCTGATGATGAATTTAAAGTTTGTCAATACAAAGAAGGCTCTGAACTAATTTACTTTGATATGGATCACACTGATTCAGGTGTTACTTACTCAATTGCTGACTCAGTTGAAATTAATTATGGTGATTATGGAAATATTCATGTTAAAAAAGATGGTCCATTTACCTTATATTTTGATTTAGCAAACCCACAAGGTAAAAATTACAAATATTGGGTTGATGTTGGCCACGCACAATAAAGGAGGATAAGTAATGAACAAAAATTTAAAAATAATTACTTCTTTATTAGCTGCATCTTTACTTTTACCAGGATGTTCAAACGCAAACGAAGTTTCTCAAGAAGTTGGTGATGATCCAGTTAGTTATGACGATAATTCATTCGCTTCTCTTGACAATCCTCATTTTGCCTCATCAGATGATGAAGAAGATGACACAATTGGTCCTGTTTCAAAAGTTCGTATTCACTATGTGAATGATGATGGACTTTGTAAGGGTCGTGCCTTCTATTTATGGTGTAATGGTGTTGATGGTGTTGAATATTCTGACGCTGTTAATGGCAGTGATATTGTTAGTTACAGTGCTGATGGAACTTCAATGACAATCGAAGTTAACATTAAGAAAGATGCTCCAGATCCACGCTTCAAAGAATTCGTTGGAAGAAGTGGATTAATGTACATTGTTAAATACAAAATGATTTCACCATCCAATTTAAACTGGGGTGGTCAATCTGATGACGTCGAACTTCATTACGCTGAATTTCCTCCAGTAAACGAAGAAGTTGATGTTTGGTGCACACCTGCCGCTGGTGGTGGTATGGCTCAATTTGCGACCGAAGCTGAAACTAAAGTTGATGGAATTAAACTCGCTCAATTTACAGACTGGAAGACAATTCATTGTGTTACAACTCCAGAAACAAAAAATGTAAGTTGGCAACTTTATGCTTTTGATGAAAACTATTACAAAGTTAAACTCAAAAAGCGTGAAGCAATTAAGAAAAATTATTTAGTTTTATCCGGGCAATCTAATGTCAGTGGTGACTATAAAGAATTCGATATCGACCTTGATTACACTGCAAAAATCAATTGTGTGTATTCACTTGTATCAAAAGAAGTTTCTTCAACAGTTGCCTTAAATAAGACATGTTTTGCCTCGTTTGAAAAACTTTATGATACGAAGAAATTTGTTAGATATTATTCTGCAACAAATGTTGATGATTTAGGTGTTAACTATTGTCCATCTTACACAACATTTAAAGTTTGGTCTCCAATAAGTGCAAATATGACCATCTTACTTTATGAATCAGGAAACACTGCTGAAATGAGTGGAAATCCTGATGACGATAAGTATGTTGGTTGGCATATGAATTACCGCAACTTTGGAGTGTGGGAATTAACAATTGTTGGAGATTTAAAAGGAAAATACTTCAATTATCAATGCGATAACTATAACGGAACATTTGTTACAACTGATCCATATGCGACTGGTTGTGGAACTTCTGGTGTCCGTTCAATGATTTATGATAAGAAAGAAACAAATCCAGAAGGATGGGATGATCTTCCACTCGTATGGGATGGTAATACAACATTTAAGTGGGACCCATCAAACGAAAATGAAAAAACTGGTCTTGATATTGAAACTCCACAAGAATTAACTATTTACGAAGTTCATGTTAGTGACTTCACCGGTGATTCTTCTTGGGTTTCTAATGAAGGTAATAGAAACGGCACATATAATGCCTTTGTTGAATCTGGAACTAGATTAAAAGATTATAACGATGTAACTACTGGTTATGACCACTTAAATGATCTTGGCGTTTCTGCGGTTCAATTACTTCCTGTATTTGATCACGATAACGATGAATCTGTTAAAGGTCTTGCTAAAGGTAAATATAACTGGGGATATAATCCTTTAAATTATAATTGTGTTGAAGGTTCTTATTCCTCTGATCCATCAAACGGAACAACCAGAATTAAAGAATTTAAGAATCTTGTATTACAAATGTCTAAAACTAACGCTCATACACGTGTAATCATGGACGTTGTTTATAACCACGTTTCTTCTCCAAGTGCATCTAACTTTAATAAGTTAATGCCTAGATATTATTTTAGATATGACGAAAAAGGAGAACTATACGATGGTAGTGGTTGCCATAACGAAGTTAAATCAGATGCTCCAATGATGAGAAAGTTCATCGTTGAGAGTGTCTATATGTGGGCAACCGAATACAAAATCAAAGGATTCCGTTTTGACT
Source organism: Bacilli bacterium (assembly GCA_024413875.1). The sequence goes on along the minus strand of JAKSVY010000058.1, from coordinate 186 downwards.
TAATGGGATTAATTGATTACAAAACACTTAACACTATTAAAGATAAATTATCTAGTTTTGATAAAGATATTTATATTTATGGTGAAGGTTGGACAAGTGGTGGATACCATGGTCCAAATACAGATACCGGTACAGGATCTACTTATGAAATATATAAATATTGTAATAACTTTGGACTTTATTTAA
>JAKSVY010000057.1 GCA_024413875.1 Bacilli bacterium | reverse complement strand
ATTTGCGTTTAAAACAATACAAAAGAAAAAGAGCATTGACCAAATTTGCCAATGCTCTTTTATGTTACTTAATTAAGTTATTTAAGAACTCTTCAGTTTCTTTAATTACTTCACTTGAAGTAGTGAAGATATAAATCTTAATCTTTGGTTCTGTTCCTGATGGTCTAATTGTGATCGTGTCACCATTAGAATAAACATACTTAAGAACATTTGATTTTGGAAGATTGATTACCTTATCTCCAGAAGGTGTATGACTTACTTGTAATTGATAGTCATTAACAACTTCAACACCTTTAACTGGAAGAGTTTCTTTTCCGTATCTAAATTCTTCCATTAATTCTTTGATACGTGCAGCGCCTTCGCTACCCTTAAGTGTGTAAGAAAGTGTCTTTGTGAAGTATCTACCATATTGGTTATAGATTTCTTCAAGTCTTCTATATGGATTAGAACCACTCTTAAGAAGTTCATCAACCATTTCTGCGACAAGCATAGCAGCGTTAACTGCGTCTTTATCTCTACAATCAGTGTTTGTTAAATAACCACATGATTCTTCAAGACCAAGAACATATCTTTCAATTTGATTATCTTTTTCAAGTAATCCAATTTGTTCACCAATATATTTAAATCCAGTAAGAACTTCTCTAACTTCAAAGCCTTTTTCTTTTGCGATGATATTTAATAAATCTGATGTAACAATTGTTTTAACAAGCACTCCATTATTAACTGTTTGATGTCTTGTGATGAAATCAAATAAAAGGATACCAACTTCATTACCTGAGAAATAGTGAACGCCTAATTCATCCAAAGATGCCATACCTAAACGATCACTATCAGGATCAGTTGCAATTAAGATATCAGCATTCTTTTCTTTCATCTCCTTAACACCTAAAGATAAAGCTTCTTCAAATTCAGGGTTAGGATATGCAGTTGTAGGGAAATCACCATTAGGTTCTCTTTGAGCCTCAACAACTGAAACATTATTAAATCCATCTTTTGCAAGTGCAGTTGTTACTGGAACTAAACCCGCACCATGAAGTGGAGTGTAAATAATCTTAGCGACTCTTTCACCTTTAAATAATGATCTTTTAAGTGTTGATTCAATATATGCATTAAGAACATCATCACTTACTAAATTAACTCTAGATGTATCACCAGTCTTAACATCCTTAAAGATATCTAAAGCATTGATTTCTGCAAGGATTTTATCTGCTAATTCATTTGTGATTTGGCATCCATCTGGTCCATAAACCTTATAACCGTTATATTCTCTTGGGTTATGAGAAGCGGTGATAACAATACCAGCATCACACTTTAAGTATCTAGTAGTGAAAGATAATACTGGTGTTGGTTCTAATTGATTATAGATGTGTACTGCAATTCCGTTTGTGGATAATACATTTGCAGCTTCAAATGCAAATACACGTGAGAAATTACGTGAATCATATGCGATTGCAACAGAAGCGTGTTCATATGTTTTATTTAAATAATTAGCAAGACCTTGAGTAGCCATTCTAACAACATAAACATTCATTCTATTTGATCCTGCTCCAATTACTCCTCTTAATCCACCAGTACCAAATTCGAGTGAACGATAGAAAGCATCGTTAATTAAGGCTTCATCGTTTTCAATTGCTTTAAGTTCATTTCTAGTAGAACTATCTAGACTAGGTTCATTCAACCACTTTTGATAATTTAAACTTGTATTTTTGTCCATGCGAATAGTATAAACCAAGCCTAATATTTATACAAAAAAGTATTAAAAAATGTGATTTTTTGCATAGAAATAGTAAATAACAGTATTTTTTAACAAAATTTGCTTTAACTATGTTAAACTTGTAAACAAATCAGTAAACTTTTTAAAATGTTTACTAAAATAACAATTTTGTTTACCTCTTTATTTATAAAAATAAACTCTTTGTATGAGAAAATTTAGGTGTATTCAAAATACACTTAGAAAGGAATCTGAAAAGATGAAAAAAACAAATTTAGTTTTCGTCGCCGTTGCTGCAATGCTTCTTGCTGGCTGTAATAAGTCATCAACACCAACAACTCCAACAGGTGACACAACTCCATCGGACACAACCCCAACCGATACAACTCCTGTTCATGAACACTCACCAAGTGCTGAATGGTCAAAAGATGAAACAAATCACTGGCACACATGCAGTGGCTGTGAAGAAGTTCTCGATCTTGCTGCACACACTTATGTTGATGAAGTAACTGCTCCAACTTATGAAGCTGGTGGTTACACAACTCATACATGTTCAGTATGTGGTTACTCTTACCAAGATTCAGAAACAGCAAAACTCGAACCAACAGAATTAGCTGCTCCAGTCGTTACTTACTCTGAAGGTGCTGGCTGCCTTGTTTGGGAAGAAGTTGCAAACGCTTCTTATTACAAAGTTTACGATAATGGCGAATGCTTCGTAGAATCAACAACAGAAAGAGAATGGGATCTTAGTGAAAGAGTTGGCAACCACTCAATTACCGTCGTTGCCGCTAATGACGCAATCGAATATAAGAATAGTGCTGCTTCTGCTGCTTATGAATATGAAACAAAGACAGTTGCACTTGGAACAGTTTCTTCTGAAGCTGGAAAGATTACAATCGCAGATGCTGCTGGTTATGTAACAATCTTCAACTCTGAAGGCGTCTCAGTTGCTCCACTTGGTTTCAACGCAACAGAATATACAGTTTCTGCTTCTGACTCATTCGCAGTTGTTGTTTCAGCTGGTTATGATGCTACAGCAAAAGTTAACTACGCTGGTGATGCTGTTACTAAGGGTACAGTTGTTGCATTAAACGCAACAGCTGTTAAAGTCTTAGAAGATGGTTCAGCAGAATCAAATGCTGACTTAGCTGATAAGTACAAAGCACAAAAATACTCTGACTCTTGGAAAGATAGTACAGCTTCAATTGTTCTTGATACAGCAAATGAAGGTGTTACAGAAGGTAAGTGCGTTAAGCTCAACTTCTGGAACCACGGTGCTTGGTTTAAGTTCAATTCAGCTGTCTCAGTTAAGGATGGCTTTGATGGTGTTTCATTCACAATCAAAGGTAAGACAGATGGCCAACAATTCTCATTAGTCTTCAATGATAAAGATGGTAATTATGCATCTTATAAATTAACAAGCGTTCCAACAACATGGACAACATACAATGTTCGTTTCGATGATGCTGGATGGAATGTCAATGGTAGTGGCGCAACAATTGCACAAGCTGCTGCTGCAAAAGGACTTACAGTTAAGCAATTAGCTGCAACATTCGTTTCATATGATTTACGTGTCTATCATGCATCTGATGCAAACGGTAATTCAAACGCTTTATATCTTGATGATTTAAATTTACTTCCAACATTAGCATCTTCATCAGTTGAAACTCACGTTAAGGCATATGAAGAATATATCTGTGAATCAGGTGATGCATTAATTGACCTTAAGGTTAATGGTACAGCTGTAAAGATGACTGCAACTGGTTTTGGTGCAACTAACTTAGATTTCACAATGGCTATGAATAATGGCGAAGTTTCATTATCAAACCCATCAATAGCAACATATGTTGGTACATTAAGTGCAGATGGTAAGACAATCACTTACAAGTCATCTTCTGGAACATATGCTTCACTTCTTGAAGGATTAAACTTCAAGGCTGGTAAATTACTTGATAACTTCGAATCTTACACAGAAACTGGTACAGGTTATGATGCTAACCACAAAGATCCAGCAGCAGTTACAGGTTTAAGAGCTGCATACTTCTCAGATTACTACTCAGGAAGCACATCTAACCAATCTCCTGTTGGTGGTAACAACTGGTCATTAATGGGTTCATCAGACTATGTCCAACTCGACACAACAAATGGCCGTGGTTCTGGTAAGGCTATGAAACACAAAGTCAATTCTAATACAATGCGTGTAATGACTATGGGTCTTGCAAACGGTACAGCAGTATCTCAAGGTACAGCAGCAGAATTACACTTCTCAATTAAAGGAAATACTTCTGGCTACACAATCAATGCTCGTACATTCTACACAAAGCAAGTTACTCCATCTAACCAACAAGCTACTGATGTTACAAAACCAGAAACATTAACAATTGCAGCTGGTTCAACATGGGAAAATTACTCATTAACATTAATGGCTAAAGACTATTACGGATTTGGTTTCACATTCAAATCAGGTCCATCATCAGCAATCTACGTATTAATCGATAATATGTACCTTGTTTATTAATTAAAACTAAATTTCGGATAAATAAAAAAGTATGTCACATAAGGTTCGCCTTGAAGACATTGCTCGTGAGTGCGGGGTGACCAAGGGGTTGGTCTCCCGTGCACTTGCCGGGAAATACAATGTCGGCGAGAACACTCGTTCACTAATCATTAATAAAGCTGTTGAACTTGGATATGATTTTGACCACCTTCACTCTTCTAAGAAGAAAGTTGTGAAGGTTTTACTCGTTATATCATCAAGTGTTCTTTTAAGGGAAAACTTCTGGCAACCAATTATTAAAGAAATCTACTCAACTCTTGAACAAGCAAAGATTAAATTAGAGTACTTTGTTTATGAAGAAGAGCAATTAGATAAAGATATGCTATCAAAATTAGATGATAAGTATGTTAAGGCTTACATCATTATGCATAGCAATCCGGATTCAATTTTTAATTACATTAGAAATACTGGTAAACCAATCGTGGAGGTTGACCCAAAGGTCTTCCATATTGCCGGTGTTACTCAAATAAAATTTTCAAACTACAACTCAACATATTATGCGACCCAACATCTTATTGATTTAGGTCATAAGACAATCGCATTCTATGGAGCAGACACTAATGCGACATCATTTAGAGAAAGACATGAAGGCTTTTTAGCTTGTATGGACGCGAATAAAGATATTAAAGGTGTAAATATCATCTTTGATAATAACGATGGCCAATACGCTGATAACAAGGCATTTAAAGAAGCATTAGTGAAAGAGAAATTTACAGGTCTTGTATGTGCGAACGATATTATCGCGTTAAACGCATATAAAACTATTAATCAATTAGGATTAAAAATCCCAGATGATGTATCAGTTATTGGATTTGATAACATCATCGATGGTGAACTTGTGTCACCAAAACTATCTACATTTAACATTGCCCGTCAAGAAATTGGGGCAGAGGTTGCTCGTTACTTAGTTAATCTATTTAGTGGCACTCAACTTGCGTATTCGCAAATTACTGTTAATTGTAAATATATAGAAAAAGAATCAGTTCTTAAGAGGAATTAAATATGAAGGTCTTAAATGAAAAGAATTTAGAAAACATGCCATGGGAAGAATGCCCAGAAGGATTTGAAGGACCTATTTGGAGATATTCTAAGAACCCAGTTATTGGACGTAATCCAGTAAAAGGTGTTCAACGTATCTTTAATAGTGCACTTCTTCCAGTTGATGGAGAATACCGTGGTGTTTTCCGTGGAGAAACAAATACTGGTGTTCCATATCTTTGGTTCGGTAGAAGTAAAGATGGTATCAATTTTGAATTTGATGAAAAACCGGCAAGAGTTGTTGACCCAGAAGGCAATCCAGTTAAGACAATCTATGCTTATGATCCTCGTTTTGTAAAAATTGAAGACAAATATTACACAATTTGGTGTGATGAATTTAAAGGACCAACTATTTCAATTGGTGAAGTTACTGATAACTTCCAAACAGTTGTTAAATATAAACGTCCATTCCTTCCATTCAACCGTAATGGTGTTTTATTCCCTCGCAAGGTCGATGATATGTATTTAATGCTTTCTAGACCAAGTGATAGTGGACACACTCCATTTGGTGATATCTTCCTTTCGAAATCTCCAGATATGAAGTTCTGGGGTGAACATGAACTTGTTATGGAAAGAGGATATGAATGGTGGTGCGGCACTAAGATTGGTGCTGGCGCTAACCCAATTGAAACCGATGAAGGTTGGTTACTTTTCATCCATGGTGTTGCTAACACATGTAATGGTTTTGTTTATTCAATTGGTGGTGTAATTCTTGACAAAGAAGATCCATCAAAAGTTTTATACAGATGCGAAGAATTCCTCTTAACACCTGAAGAAGAATATGAAACAGTTGGATTTGTTCCAAATGTTGTATTCCCTACAAGTGCTTTAGTCGATCAAAAGACTGGTAGAATCGCTCTTTACTATGGAGCGGCTGATACATACACTGCATTAGCATTCACAACTGTTGATAGAGTTGTTAAATATATTAAGGACCACAAAAGATAGAAAATGGAAAAGCAATTAATCGCTAAAAGACAATCCTTCTTTTATGGGATTGGGAAACGTATTAAAAGTTCTCGCTATTTAATCATCATGATTATTCCAGCGATTATTTTCTATGCGATTTTTAACTACGTTCCAATGTATGGTGTTTTAATTGCATTTACAAAATATTATCCAAAACTCGGTTTGTTTGGTTCTCCTTGGATTGGCTTTGATAACTTTAAGACAATCTTTGCGGATCAAAACTTTTGGAGGGTTTTAGGTAACACTGTTTTAATCGGTGTCGGTAAGATTCTTATTTCATTTATCGCTGCTTTATCAGTCGCGCTTCTTATCAATGAATTAAGAATGAAGCATTTTAAGAAATTTGTTCAAATCGTTGTAACATTCCCTCACTTCTTAAGCTGGGTTGTTATTTCTGGTTTCGTAATGCTTCTTTTCTCAAGTACAGGTGTTGTTAACTCAATTATCATTAAACTTGGTGGAGATAGAATTAATCTTTTGGGTGACTCAAAGTTCTTTATGGCATTAATCTTCCTTTCTGATATTTGGAAAGAAGCTGGTTGGAGTTCAATTATTTATATCGCTACTATGGCGGGTATTTCGACTGAACTTTATGAAGCTGCTGATATTGATGGTGCAACTCGTATGCAAAAGATTTGGAATATTACTCTTCCATCAATTAAACCAACTGCGGTCTTACTCCTTATTATGTCAGTAGGAGGAATCTTATCCGCGGGATTTGATCAAATCTTTAACCTCTATAACCCACTTGTTTATAACGTTGCAGATATTTTAGATACATATATTTATCGTCAAACATTTAAGTCTGGTATGAACTATGGACTTGGCACCGCGATCGGTTTATTTAAGTCTGTTGTGTCATTCATTCTTGTTTTAATTACTGACCGTGTCGCGAAAGCATGCGGAGAAAGGGGAATTATCTAATGAGATGGAATAAAACACTAGATAAGAGTCCTTTCGCTCAAAAGAAGAATAACGGAAATCCAAACAACAAGTTTGGCACAATGGACGTTATTATCTTTATTATTTTATTTCTTTACGCAGCCGCGGTTATTTTCCCATTCTATTATGCATTTGTTGTCTCAGTTTCATCTGAAACAGCGTATATGAATACTCCAGTTTTATTCTATCCAAAGGAATTTACTTTAGATGCGTATAAATTGGTATTCTCTAACAATCAACTATGGTCCGGTTTTGGAATCACAATGATTCTTTTAGTGGTTGGTACAATTTACCAATTATTCTTCACTGTTATTACCGGTTACGCTTTATCAAGAAGTAACTGGTTTGGTAAGAACTTTGTTATGAACATGATCTTGGTCACTATGTTCTTTGGCGGTGGCCTTGTTCCATACTATAGCCTTATTGTTGGATTAGGTCTTGTTGACTCAATCTTAGTTATGATTATTCCAGGTGCGATTGATACATTTAATATGTTATTAATGCGTAACTATTTCCAATCACTTCCTAAGGAACTTGAAGAATCTGCTCGCATTGATGGTGCGAATGATATCCAAATCTTCCTTAAGGTTTATTTACCGTTATCACTTCCAATGCTTGCTACTGTCGGACTTTTCTTCGCAGTTGGTAACTGGAACTCATGGTATAACGGTATGTTATTTATTGATACAGCGTGGAAGAGACCACTTCAACTCGTATTAAGAGAAATGATTGTTACCTCATCTACGTCTATCGAAGGACCTAATAGCCAAAAAGCATTTGGTGAAGGTCTTGTTATGGCGTCAATCTTCTTTACGATTGTCCCTATGATGTGTTTTTACCCATTCGTTCAACGATTCTTTGTTAAAGGTATCGTTGTTGGAGCTATTAAAGGCTAGGAGGAAATATTATGAAAAAATCAACAAAAATTATTGTTAAAGGACTTGCATTAGGTGTACTTGCAGTAACCTCAATGTCAGTTACATCTTGTAAGAAAAAAGGTGGAGACGAATACACTAAAGACGGTAAGTTAATCTTAAACTTAAAGAACCTTTATTTTAATGCATGGCAAGGTTGGGATGATTACACCGCTGAACTTGAAGATAAGTTCAATGTTAAGTTTGATGTTTCATCATACTCTTGGTCACAATGGGATGAACAAGTTACATCTGCTGCTAATGGTAACAACTTACCAGATGTTTTCCACTTTGATATTGATAGCTATAACATTGCTCAATTCTATACAAACTGGGCAGAAGGTATTGTTACAAAAGCTTTACCAGATGATTTATCTAAGTGGCCTAACATTCAAAGTATGATCAACAATATTTCAAATGTTGATTCATTAAAATACAATGGAAAACTTTATGGTCTTCCAATTATGAAAGATATTACTTCTCCAGAAACAGACTTCTCTCCATTTACATATGTATATAGAAGAGACTGGGCTAAGAAGTTAGGTGTTTACCAAGAAAATGATGAATACACTTGGGAACAATTTAATAATCTTTTAAAAGTCTTTTCTGAGGATACAACTATCTTAACTGATAAGGCATATGCTTTAGGTGATGTTGAATGGGGTTATCCATCAGTCACTAACTTCTATAAGAATGTTCCTCACTGTTTTGATAAAGATGCTTCAGGTAAAGTTATTTCAGCTTATTCAACAGATAAATACTTAGAAGGTCTTGATGTTGCAAGAAAACTCACTAACGAAGTTATCGGTACTAAGAAAAGAAAAGTATATGGTTACTCACAATTCGCTGCTAACGATGGTGATGTTAATAAAGAATTCGTTGGTAATAGATGTGGTGTTTTCTATGAAAACCTTTCTTACTCTAACTATAGAAAGTTAAGAGATGA
>JAKSVY010000056.1 GCA_024413875.1 Bacilli bacterium | reverse complement strand
TCATCATAGGTGAATTCTTCTTCATCATAGTGTTCATTAAAGTAGTCATAGATTGCACTACTATTAAGGTCAAAGTTATAGTTGTTACCACTACCAGCTGTCGTACCTTGATTGTCTAATTCAACAAAGCCGAAATAGCCATAGTTATTTACGGATGCATATTGAGAACTACCACCCTTCATAGAGCAGTTATTAATATAAACATTTGAGAATGAATTAACGTCATAAACGTGGCCACATAAATAACCAACAAAAGAGTTTCTCTTGTGTTCTACGTGGTAATCTCTTTCGTTTGCATGTGTTGGGTTTAATCCTTCAGCGTCAAGTTTGAAATCACTATAGTAAATATTAGAAATATTACCAGAGTTATCAGCATCGTTATTTCCAACATAACCAAAAATACCAAAATCATAATATTCATTTGTGGTATCCGCTGCTGTGCTTACTGTGAAGTTTTTGACAGTAATTCCGTGTCCTTCAATCGTTGAAACGAATGGGTGTTCTTCCGAACCAATTGGTTCAAGAGGATCTAAAGCATTGAGATTAAGATATCTTGATTTGTTACCTGTTTGAGCACCTAAATCAGTGAATTCTTGAACTAAAAAGTCACCATTTTCTTCATATTGTTTACCAATTTCAAAATAGTAATGTTGGTCAGAAAACGAAATAGTTTCACCTCTTGCGTTTTCAAAAGTTGTATGGTGAAGTTTTACCAAGTTTTCATAGTGACGGTACGTTGTGATGACAAAAGGATTGTCTGCTGTTGTGCCGATAGGATCGCTAGAAGCGTTGAATTCTCTTTTGTCGAAATATTGTGCTAAAACGGAACCATTAACGTCCCAATTTACCATGTTATAGTTCTTTCTAAACCACGCAAAAGAAACAGAAATGCTCGCCATTAACAGGGAGCAAATCGATGTAAATACGGTAAATACTACTTTAGTTTTGTTATTCATATTAGATGAGGTTTAGCAAGAAATACTCAATATCATTGGTGAAAGGAATGGCTGCTCCTGTTAAGTCCTTAATTTCAATCTTTTCATCATTATTATCGTAGAAATAATCTACTAATGTCTTTGAGTATGTGTATTCGACAGCGATTTTTAATTCTTGGAAGTGGGCTGGAACTTCAATATTAGAGAAAGTAATTAAATCAGTTTTTTGAACTTGACTTAATGCTTTATTTGTTGGGTCTGAAACGAATTCTTGTGAATCACAATTGTTAAAATATTCAACAGCCTTTGTATAGAAAGTGTTGTCACTTGTAGGGAGATTATCACTACCATAAATATCGCTTACATCATATGAATAAGTATCATTGAGTTGATAACCAAATCTTGCTGTCTTAAATGTAACGAGGTTAGAAATCTTTGAAGCAATCTTATTATCAGAACCTAAAAATGTTGAAGTACATGGTATTTCAACTGTTAATGTTTGGTTTTCAGTATAATCAACGCCTTCAGCAGGTCTGATTGTGATTTCTAAAATCTTAGCTAATTTAACGTTACGAGATTCAATAAATTTATCATAGCTACCAAGTTCGAAAGTTTCAGTCTTAGCTCCTTGGTTAGCTTCCATATTAAATTCATAAATGTTATACGAAAATTGAAGCATATGTGGATCTTCACATTTAACTTGCATACCAGTTGCTTCAACTTGATTATTGTGAGCGAACCAAGAATAAGTAAAAGTAAATAAGCTAATCAAATTAGCAAATATACAAATAAATCCAGGAACGATAACAATTTTCTTTAATTTCATATTCTTTTGTTAGGTAGCTGGCTATCCATATCTGGATCCTATAGTTTTGCGCCCCTACATTACTATAGGTTTGCCTTTATCTGAAAGTATTTTTATTAATTTATTAATATTTGTCAATATTTCTGAACGGATAACCGACAAAAATATTGCAAATTGTTATAAATGTTACGATAGAAAACGAAATGTAACGTTTATTTCAATTAAATAATATAAGTGATATACTCTTTATCATATGAAATCTCTTAAGTCATTATATCGTATTGGCCCAGGCCCATCCTCATCACACACTATCGGTCCTAAACTTGCTGCCGAAGATTTTTTAAAGCATTGTGATGATGTTACATCAATCGAAGTGACTTTATATGCTTCTTTTGCGTTAACAGGCTATGGTCATAGAACTGATCTAATCATTAAAAATGTCTTAAAAGATTACCCTGTTAAAGTTAATTTTGATATCAACACAAAGGTTAAACATCCAAATACTGTTAAATTTGTAGGCACTACTAGCAATGGTTTTATCACTAGAACTTATGAATCAATTGGTGGCGGAGAACTTGTTTGTTTAGAAGATGATTCAGTTGAATCTAAAGATATATATCCATTCAAAAACTTTAATGAAATTAAAGAATATATGTCTAAGAACAATATTTCCTCTATTGCTGACTTCTGTTTTAAGTTCGAAGCTAATGACATTAAAGAATACTTAGGTAAGATTCTTGAAACAATGATGTCTTCTGTTGAAAAGGGTTTATCTACTGAAGGCAAAGTACAAGCTGGAAAAAAGCTCTTTATCAACCGTGTAGCAGGCAAATTATATCAAGATCAATTAAACGCTAAAGAAAAAGACAAAACGATGCTAATCGCCTCTTTTGCCTATGCTGTTAGTGAAGAAAACGCAGCTGGTGGAGAATTAGTAACTGCCCCTACTTGTGGATCAGCTGGTGTTCTTCCTGCTGTACTATATTACTCATATCTTGAAGGCAAATCTCAAGACGAATTAATTGGTGCGCTTGCAGCAGCTGGTATTGTTGGAAATATCTTTAAAGAAAACGCCACTATCGCTGGCGCAGTAGGTGGATGCCAAGCCGAAATTGGTGTTGCTGTTTGTATGGCGGCTGCGGCTTTATGTTATCTTGATAACTTAAGTGTTGAGCAAATTGAATACGCTGCTGAACTCGCTATGGAACATCAACTTGGATTAACTTGCGACCCTATTGATGGATATGTTGCTATTCCATGTATTGAAAGAAATGCTGTTGGGGCTGTTAGAGCGGTTGAATCATACACATTCTCTAAATGGATTTCTACAAATAGAAAGAATGTTATGTCTCTTGATGATATTGTAGAAACAATGAAAATTACCGGTGACACACTTTCAACCGATTATAAAGAAACTTCCGTTGGTGGAATTTCTAAGATTAAAAACAAATAAAAAAGGCTCGAGGCCTTTTTTTATTTACATAAAGTTCTAATGTATTCTTCCATTTCAGGGAGCAGTTTTTCCATATCAGAAACTAACTTAAATTGGTTTCTAGCACGGTCAAGGTTTTGACCTGGTCTTGTTGTATGGAAATATGTATCACCATTAAGATAGTCCATTAAGAATCTCATACCGCATTCATAAGTCATAAGGATTCCTGAGAATGCTAAGTTATCTTTTTCAGATTGACTTAATTTATCTTTGGTCATTTCTAAGTATCCACGAGCGTAAGCTTTGAAGTAATCTAACATAAAGTGAACTTTATCCATATCACCTTCATCTTCAGCAGCCGAGTTACAGCCAGCACGGATAGAATCACCAAAGTCATAGCAAACACTTCCTGGCATAACAGTATCAAGGTCGATAACTGCTAAGATTGAGTGATCATCCTTGTTAAGGAGGATATTATTAATCTTTGTATCGTTATGAGTAACTCTAAGAGGCATTTCACCACTTCTTAATAATGAAGTAATTCTTGATGTATATGGTTTTCTATCAGTAACGAAGTTAACTTCATCGACACAAGTTTTGTATCTGCCCATCTTATCTTCTACTGCTGCAAGCATGAAGTCTTTATAACGAGATTCGGTATTGTGGAAGTTTGGAATTGTTTCTTTTAAAGTTGCTGCATTAAAGTCTGCAAGCATTAATAAGAATTCACCGAAACCTTTACCACAGATATACATATCGTTTGCATCAGTAACAATATCAATAGATGTTGAATTACCAATGAATTCATACGCTCTATAATAACCATCATTAGTTGAAGCATAGAGTTTGTTTGTAGTTGTCTTGATGACATCAAGAGTAGTCTTTTCTGGGTAATAATGCTTAATATAAGAAGTAACAAGATTAATGTTATTCATTAAGCTTTCTACATCAGTAAAGATTTTGTGGTTAATTTGTTGAAGAAGGAAAAACTTTCCTCTTTGAGATTTGACAGTATAAGTTTTGTTGATGTGTCCACTTCCATAAGGAATAATTTCCTCTGTTCTGTCATTTGGAAGGAAACATGTTGAAATTACATTTGCGTCCATAGTGGAAATAGTATAACACTTCTAAATATAAATACTTTATCTTTTATTCCTATATTTTTTCTAAATATTACTATTTGAAAATAAAAAGGATGGAATTAACCATCCTAATTATTTATTCCTTTGATTCAGGTTCTTTTTTATTTTTCTTTTTAAATTTGAAGATTTTTCTTCTATAAAGGGCAACCATAATAATTGCGAACGCTGCTACGAATACCGCAAGAGAAATTAATGCTTCTGTCATTCCTTTAGGAGCATATCCTAAAAGGAGAAGTAAGATACCAGCAATTGCGATAGCAGGCATACCACCATAAACTAAGTTATTAGCAGCAGGTGTTTCGTATTTTTGGTCAACTTCACGAAGTAAAATCATACCTGAAGAAGCTGTACCTGTAAGCATACCAAACATTGATAAGAAACCTTCTGTTTCGTAGCCTTTGTAGATTTCTTTTGAAACAAAGTAAATGAAGACGAATGTTCCAACTGCACCAAGGAGACAAACAAGAATTAATTGCCACCACATTGATGAAAGTTGATTTAAGTCGATTGCGCAGCAACCAGCGATAATCATAACATCGAAGAAGAAGTTAGATGATCTGTCTAAACAATAATTGTTTAATTGTTCTTTCTTCATGACTTTCTTCTTTTGTAAGAAGTTCATAAGAAGTCTTGTTAATGTAGCGAAGATAACACCAAGAAGGAAGTTGAATCCCCATAATAAGCCAACATTGAAAGCCCTCATTACTAAGTAAACTAAGCCATAGATACAGAAGACAAAGACTAAGCAAATTGTCATTTTATCAATAGATGGAGTTGTTGGAGATTCGTTTTCTTTAACGAAATCTTTAACTTCATAGTTTTCAATAATTGTTTCAGATGTTTGTTTTGTTTTACCTTTTCTACGTAAGATGTTTGTGTAAACAACACCAACAACAGCTGCTACTAAGAAGCCGATTGTTGCAATACTTAAACCGAATGTTGAGCCACCTTCAAAACCATAGTCTGTTTCAAAGATCTTACCGTAGTTAAGAGCTTGTCCACTACCTTGACCATAACCCAAAGGTAAAAGGATACCTGAAGCTGGGATAAGGTGTGTTGCTACACCACCAATTGCAACAATAACAATTGTAATAACTAAGCCAATGATAGCTTGAACAACGTAAGAACCACCAATTAATAAACCAGAGTCAATGATTGATCCAACTGATACTTTCTTTTTGTTTGAATCACCTTTCTTAAGCGCCATACCAATGAAGCCTAAAGCTAAACAATGGTAAGTGATGATTTCCATAGCGTCATAGTTAATTAAATCATCAAATGCTGGAACAAACTTAAGTAATATGACAATTAAACCACCTAAAAGAGAGGTAGGAATTAAACTCTTCTTAACAAATGGAATTTGTGAGATAAGCCATCCAACAAAGAGGAATGCGCCAATAAAGAAGAATTGATTAAGGATTGTCCAAACGAATGTATCACCGAATGAACTAATGTTCGAATATATTAAGCCCATAATAATTATCACTCCTATTCTTAATACTTGGTACTAACCTTCCGAAGTAATGAACATACTTCATTGAGTTAAATCTTTCATCGCCAATAGCGATGTACGCCACTTTATCAGTGTTAATGGTTATCATATTACCACCGATTAAGCTAGATGAGGTAATTTTTGTTAAATCCAATTTAAAGTCGTTAACATGGATTGCTTTATCAGTTAGAGACATTCTTCCTTGATCAACTAAGACACGAGTTCCAGTAGTTTGATCATAAAGAACAATTCCTTCATCAGAGAAGATTTCTTTATCTTCTTCGATAACTGCATTTTTAACTTCGTCTAATTGCATCTTGTAATAATCTTTTAATTCATGATCACTACCTTGATAACGAAGTTTTAAGTTTTCGGTATATTCAATTTGTTCATTGCACTTTGAACAAGTTACGTAAATCCCTTCACTTCGAAGTGTATTCTTTTCCTTACAACAAGGACAGACATACATCATTCTTTCTAAGTGTTCAGCACGTTTTTTAGATTTATATAAACTTCCGTCTATTCCATCTTTAACGTCAAGAGCGTCAACAATTACATTATGTAATTCTTCATCGCTCATTTCTTTTATCTCTTCAGCAGATAATCTTCTTGCAACCTTACTGGTGAACTTTCCTTTACGGACAACATTTGACCAGCGAGGATCAACACCATAGCCACCTTTGAGATTAAATAAGACAAGATCTACGCCTAATTTCCTTACTAAACTTTCAGCGGATCTCGGAATTGGGAATTGTGAGTTTGTCCAAGTTCTATTTCCTTCTAAGAAGATAGCGATATTTCCACCTTCCTTAGATACTTTTATCATTTCCATAATGAACTTAATATCTAAGTCACCTTTTCTTCTTGGGATAGGTGCAAGGCAATGCACTAACAATTTAGAAACAAAGCCTTTGTGGAAGATATGTTCACTACTTACAAAGTAAATAGGTCCAGTAAATGACAGCGCTAAGAAGATTGGATCAAGTGCAGCCTGGTGATTAGATAGAATTAAGCAAGGTTTATTCTTTTTTAATCTAGTTACTTTTGGTTTGAAGTGATACTTCGCTGATACTAAATAAGCAAATGGGCGAAGTATGAAGAACCAGAACCTATGTCTTGGAAGAACATGTTTTTGTTCTTTATCTTTTGTTTTCATAAACAAAAATATAATACAAATTAGACATAATAAAAAGTACTTTTTATATACACCTATTCTTTTGAGACAATTTTTTCAATAAATGTTTAGTACTTTTTCAATCCTTTGATAGAATATGAAATATGAAAAAGAAAATGGATGAACTTAAAAAGATGAAACTCATTTACTCCGGTGAGTTATTCATTTTTGTCATAGTCGCAACAGTATTAGGAGTTTTGTTTTTAACAAATGTTATCAGTGTTAAAGACTGGAAAAAATGGGCTTTCTCAATTGTCACTTTATTAGGTGGTATTTGGTTAGTCACTGACTTTATTTGGACACTTGTTTCAAAGAAAAGACGCGCAAAGAGTTGCTTGCTTGATAAGGCATTAGTGGTTCCATCAGGATTAACATTATTTGTCCTTGATATCTATGCGTTAGTTCATTTGATCCCTGATCCATCATGGACTGGTAACGGATTCTTCAAATACGAAATTGGTATCGCGTTATGCTACCTAGCGGTTGTCTACTTAGTTCAAGGTATCTATCACTTATTCGTACCTCACCCATCAATCGTCGAGGCTATTGAAGAAGAAAAAGCTGAAGCTGAAAGAGAAAGACTTGAGGCTCTTAAAAAGGCTCAAGAACTTGAAGAAAAGAAAGAAGAAAACATCTCCGAATAAGAGATGTTTTTTCATAGTTTAATTTAAATTAAAGTTTTGCTTCGTAGAATGCTTTCATTGCATTATACATATTTTCAATATCTTTTGTTCCTGCTGTTTCGTATGCACTATGCATTGCAAGTTGAGCACAACCAATATCAACACTAACAATTGAGACATGAGAAGTTGAGATGTTGCCAAGAGTTCCACCACCACGGATATCACTTCTATTTGTGAAGTTTTGATATGGAACATTAGCCTTATCTAAAACATTTTTGAATGTAGCTGCTGATAAACCATCACTTGTATAGCTTTGTGCGGCATTGAACTTAATAGCGATACCTTTATTTAATAATGGTCTATTAAGAGCATCGGATAATTCTGGATGGTTTGGATGTAATGCGTGTGCGTTATCAGCACTTACTAAGAAAGAATTTGCTAATGCAATCTTATATTCTTCACATCCCCATTTAAGAGATGATGAGATTCTTGCAAGTGTGTCATCAAGGAATGTTGAATCAGCGCCTTGTGCAGTTCCACTTCCAACTTCTTCATTATCAAAGATAGCAAGGACATTAATTGCATCATCATTATTTGTTTCAAGAAGAGATCTTAAGCCAAGATATGTGCATTCAAGATTATCAATCTTTGCTGCTGCAAACAATTCTTTATTAGGTCCAATGAATTTTGCGTGGTCTCTATTATATAAATATAAGTCATGGCCAAGGATATCTTCTTTGTTTACACCTAATTTTGTAGCAAGGTATTCATTTAAATTAAATGAATCATCAGCAGTCACTACCGGAAGAGTGTCCACTGCTTTATTATATGTATAGCCATCATTAATGTTTCTATTAAAGTGAATACAAACATTAGGAATAATACATAAGTCTTCATCGATATCGACAAGAGTTTCTTTTAAACCTTCTTCAGTTTTAACAAAGACACGTCCTGCGATTGAAAGAGGTCTATCAAGCCAAGTTGAGATAATCATTCCTCCATATCCTTCAGTTGATAACTTAGAAAATGTAGGAGAGACTAAACTAGCTTCTGGTTTAAGTTTGAATGTTGGAGAATCACTATGTGTCGCGACAATATGGAATTTTCTTGAATCATTAACATTGAATGCGATTAATGATGAACCATTTCTTGTAACAAAATACTTTTTACCAGTTTCTAAATTGAATGGTCTATTTTCATTTAATTCAACGTAACCATTTTCAAGTAAAAGTGATTTAACACTCGCGATTGCGTGGAATTGTGAGTGAGTATTATCTAAAAAGTTTAATGTATCGTTAATAAGTGACATAAGCATTCTCCTTTATTGGATGTGTATATTCTATACCAAAATAACAAAAAGATTTAATCTTTTAGTAACTAATATTTATTTTCGTAAATAAAAATCACCATTATGGTGATTAATATTGTCCAATTTGTTTTAAATATCTTTCTAAGATAATTGTCGCTGCAGCGGAATCAATACAAGCTTTTTGCTTCTTTGATTTTTTATTATTCATATGAAGCATTTCACTAGCCTCCACTGTTGAATTTCTTTCATCAACTTTAGTGATATCTACTCCTGGGAATAATGTTTGTAGTTTTGGAATAAATGCCTCTACAATTGGAGTCATTTCACAAGGATCACCACTTGGATATAAAGGAAGACCAATAACAATGTGTTCAACACGCTCAAATTGAAC
>JAKSVY010000055.1 GCA_024413875.1 Bacilli bacterium | reverse complement strand
GAAAAGGTCGTATTTCATTAGAAATGATGATTAGAAATATCACCAATGAAAAACCTGATTTAGTGATATTTGATGGAGATATTATAACTTCATCATTTAATCAAAGACGCGCTAAGCAATTCAGTGGTGTTATGGATAAACTTGGTGTTTATTGGGCGGCTGTTTTAGGAAACCATGAAGGTGATAATAAATACAGTATTTCAAGAGATAAGATATTTGATATCTATTCAAAATCAAAGTATTTCTTGGGTGAAAAATCACAAACACTTAAAGATGGAACCTTTGTTGATGGGTGTGGTAATTATGTAATTAATATCGCTAATTCAAATAACGAAATATATCAATCTTTATATTTCCTTGATGGACATCAAATGATGAGTAAAGAAGATTTAGAAAAATATAAAAGTGAAATTATAGATATTAACTATAACGATTATGATTACATTAAAGAATCCCAAATCAACTGGTATAAAGAAAAAGTAGAGGATATTAATACATTTAGTGGTTCTTTCGTTAAGTCTATGATGTTTGTTCACATTCCATTATGCGAATATAAAACAGCTTACGAATCAATTACTGGTGAGATTAGTGTCACTAATGAAACTCCTGAATACAATGTTCCTAATAGTGATGGCGATATGATTTTATATGGAAAAAGAAGAGAAGCAATTTGCCATCCAGGACACAACTCTGGAATGTTTGGTGTTATTAAAGAACTTGGTTCTACTAAGGCAGTTATATCAGGGCACGATCACATTAATGACTTTATATTAAGTTACCAAGGAGTAAAACTTGGTTACTGTGAATCAAGTGGATATAGTAGTTATAACGTTCTCAAAAGAAAATTAGAAAAACAATTATTAAAAGGATATTCAATTTTTGAGATATCTAGTGAAGATGTTAAGTGGACTAATATTAAAAACGCTGATAAGTGGCCAGAACTCCAAGACAAAATCTTGAGAGTATGCAAATAAGGTTGATTAATTATGTATATTACATAAAATATAAAAGAACAAATGTTCTATAATATATATTATGAAAAAGATTAACGAAACAAGAATTAATAACACAGCTAACTACATTAAAGATTATTTTGCGCTCCACGGAGAGTGCCCAACATATAGAGAAATTAAAGAGAATTTAGATTACTCATCTCTTTCTTTGGTAAGTGCAGATATTAATAAATTAAAAGAAAGAGGAATCCTTGTTGATGATGGATTTAAACACATTAAATTAACAAGCCAAAAAGAAGAACGTACACGTCGTTTTGATTACCCTTTCTTAATTATGTGTGACGCAAGTAATCATGAAGACCTTTTAAATGATGAAGAGAAGAAATTATTATCTGCCCAAGATAACTATTTAAAAGGTAATTATGAGCTCGCTCAAGAAATGAGCAAGGAATTACTTAAAGATAGTAATGACTTAAGCATTATGTTTGGAGCGAAGCTTACATTATGCTGGTCATCTATTTGTACAGGGCATATTGAATATTGGAAAGATTTCTTTAAAACATTACTTGCTTATCAAACTAAGAACATTTCTGAAGTTAAAGAAAAAGAACTCATTACATATTTCTTTACATCAATTCTTAAGGCTAAAGAAGATAACTGCCCTAAGTGGATTGATGATGGAAGGTTTTATAAAGTTAGAAATGAAGCATTCCCTTTAGCGACATTACTTTTTGTGTCTAGGGCTATTAACACTAATCAAATGAAAGCCCTTCATATGCTTGAACCTATTTGTTCATTTGCCTATGTTCAACATATTGATGTTGTTCAAGTTTACTTAGATTTATATCTTGCAATCGCGTATCACTATGCTGGTAATGATGAATTCTTAGATGTGCATTTAAACGGGGCAATTAAGACTTGTGTTAGACACGGATGGTTAATTCCTTTAGCGGAAGTAAGAAAGACCTTAGGAAGCGTAATGTGCCCAATTTTAGATGAATACGATGAGACACTTGTTGAAAGAATTGATAACTTAATCGAACATTTAGCAAGTGGATATAACAAAATCCATCAAGCATTAGTGGGTGATAATCCAAATAAACACTTTACATTCCGTGAAGTTGAAATTATCAACTTTATTCACATGAATTACTCAAATAAAGAAATTGCTGATAAGTTATACCTTTCACCAGAAACCGTTAAATATTATCTAAGTTCAATATATTTAAAACTTGGAGTATCGGGCCGTAAGGAATTGAAAGAAGCTATTAAGCAATTCTTATAATAAAACCTCATCTTAGTATTAAATTTGTATGAAGGAGATTTTATGAATCCAATATTTTATTCAAGCCACTCTATATTTGGGTTAAAACATTTAATTATTGTTGCAGTGTGTATCATTGCAATCGTGTTAGGTGTTATCTTTGGAAGAAAACTCAAATTAAACACAATGCTTAGAATTTTATTAATTGTTGGTATTGTTTCAGAATCTATTAAGGTTATCTACTACATTATCACTAATGAACACAGCATTGTTGATAGTATCCATGGTGACACAACTTATTCTGGGTACTTACCAAAAACAGATTTACCATTCCATCTTTGCTCAATTCAAATTATCTTTATTATCATTTTAAATCTATCTAAGAATGAAAAACTTAGAAAACTTATCTTAAGCTTTATGCTTCCAACATGTTTAATTGGAGGTATTGCAGCGATATTTATCGCAACATCATCTTCACTTAATGGTTTATGGATCCTTTCTTTACAATATTTTGGTTACCATGTTGGTATTGCAACATTTGCAATCTATTTACTTGTTAGTAAGGAAGTTAAATTCGATATTAAAGATTACCGCAACTGCTTAATTATGTTGGTCGCGACATTATTTATCGCAATCTACATTAACTCTGCCTTAGCAGATTATGTTCACGACATTAACTTTATGTATGTTGTAAATCCACCGATGGATGGGCTTCCATTCTTAACAAAGAAATATGGATGGGGTGTTTATATCGCACATTATTCATTGCTTTGTTTATTTGCAGCAACACTTTGTTATATTTATCCAATCATTCAATTCTTCAAAGGTTTAAAAAAGAAGCCGGAAGTAAAAGAATAAAAAGAAAAAGTAGGTCATGGAGAATAGGGATGAGCCTACTTTTTATTTTGTTCCTATCAATTGATTGGAGGTCAATAATTTACACATTACGATCTACGTAACTTGGTTTGGAACATAGAATTACAGGAATATAAAGTGAATCAAGATTCCAAATTGGGAGGTAATTATATTCTGTAATTTGGTTCAATAATCGAAATGATTAAAACCTATCAACATACTATTATTGTTTAAAAACGCGTTCAACCATCAAAATGCAACAAATGTTGGAAAATAAGTTTTTACTAAAAAAGTAGGGAGCAAATATTATGTCCCTACTTAGTTTTTTGATTAATCAGTTAAATTAGAAGTTAACATCAAGATCGTAATAAACACAATCTAAGAGTTTTTCCATTTCTTCAACTGAAGGTTGACGTGGGTTTGAACCAGTACATGCATCAGCAATAGCGTTGACAGCAATGTCGTGACGGCGTGCTAAATAAACTTCTTCTGGAACAAAACCATTTTCACATGGATATGAATCAGCGCCATAATTCTTGATACAGTGTGGAATATTTAATGCATCATTCATATCACGTAACATCTTGATTAATAATGCAACCTTTTCATCATCGTTGTTACCGCCTAAACCGATAAAGTCAGCAATTTGACCATATCTCTTCTTTGCTGTTTCATCTTTAGCATTGAAAGCGATAACCTTTGGTAAATACATAGCGTTAGCAGCACCATGAATGATGTGTGCGCCATAATCAGCGAATGCAGCACCAGTCTTGTGAGCCATTGAGTGAACAATACCGAGTAATGCATTTGAGAATGCCATACCTGCTAAACATTGAGCATCGTGCATTGCATCTCTTGCAGCCATATCGTCATTATAAGAGTTGACTAAATCTCTCTTAATCATCTTGATAGCGTGAAGTGCTAATGGGTCTGTGTAATCACAGTTACATGTAGAAACATAAGCTTCAACTGCGTGTGTGATAGCATCCATACCTGTGTGTGCAACTAACTTATGTGGCATTGTGTGAGCGAGTGCTGGATCAACAATAGCGACATCTGGAGTAATTTCGAAGTCAGCGATAGGGTATTTGATACCTTTCTTGTAATCAGTAATGATTGAGAATGCAGTAACTTCTGTAGCAGTTCCTGATGTAGATGAAACAGCACAGAATTTTGCTTTTGTTCTTAATGTTGGTAATCCGAAGACTTTGCACATATCTTCGAATGTTGTTTGTGGGTATTCGTATTTAATCCACATTGCCTTTGCAGCATCGATTGGAGAACCTCCACCGATAGCGACAATCCAATCTGGTTGGAATTCGATCATTTTAGCTGCACCAGCCATAACTGTTTCTACTGATGGATCTGGTTCAATACCATCAATAATTGCAACTTCCATTCCAGCTTCTTTTAAGTAGCTAATAGCTCTATCTAAGAAACCGAACTTTTTCATTGAAGAACCACCGATACAAATGACAGCTCTTTTACCTTTAAAAGTCTTTAATGCTTCTAAAGCGTTTTCACCGTGATATAAATCTCTTGGTAAAGTAAATCTTTGCATTTTATAATGCCTCCTTATATGGGTAGGTTTATCCTACCGCTCCAAATACTAATATTGAATGCATAGTGATTCAACCAACAAAAAACAACAAGTGTTGGAATTTTTTATTAAATATTTTAATATATTATTTGATAAGGTTATTACGCGGGGGCAAATAATTATGAATAATAAAAGAGAAAGAACAAAAACCAAGATAAAAAATTGCTATATATCTTTGCTCATGACTAAGAGCCCTTTGGATATTAATGTTTCAGAAATATGCAAGAAATGCCAAATTAATCGTTCTACTTTTTACGAGTATTATTCATATATAGATTCGTTAATTGAAGATATTATTTATGACCAAATTGACGCAATCTCAAAGGTCAATGATGTTTTATATGATAGTTATTATATTGAAAATACTACTGGCCCAGATTATGTTGCCAAATACATGAAAAACATTGCGGGTAATGAAGTTTTAATGAGATTTATTAAATCAAATGAATCTAATAGATTTAAAGCTGCAATTACAAATGCTCAAAGTGAATACGAAATCAAAAGATATAACATCACTGATCCAACAAAAAGAATCGAAGTTATGTATCGTAATTCGGGAGTTCTCGCTATTGTTTTTGGCTGGGTTGAAAAGAAAAGCAATTGTGACACTGAAGAGATTGCCACAATTTTATATAACGAAATCAGAAAATCGGAACAAAAATAACAATTGTAATATAAGGCTCTATTTAATATGGGGTCTTTTATTTTCTTGTGTTATAATCCGCTCTATGTGGATGAAATCTGAACCATTTTGCTTATATCACATTATATTTTTATTAATTGCCTTTACCGGATATATTTTAGGAGGCTATTTTGTATATAAGAAAACTAATGATAAATCATTTAATCTTGTGTTAAAAATAAGCGGCGGCGCTTTGCTTCTTGCGGTAACTATCAATGTTATTTTTGGTACAATCTTCAAGGTTAACCACAACTTTGAAGGAATGAAAATGTATATGATGTTTCCATATAGTTTTTGTTCATTTGCTGGTTTTGTTTTATCTTTAGCGGTTTTGTTTGGAAAAAAGAATAATATTGTTTTACATTTTGTTTGCTTTATGGCGTTTATGGGTGGATTAATTTCTACTATCTATCCAGACTATTTATCAACGTTTCCAGCCTACCATATTGTAAATATTACTGGATTGTTACATCACTCTATTGATGTATGGATTGTTTTAATTATCTTCTTAAAAGGATATATAACACCTTCTTTTAAGAAGATTCCGGTTTTTGTTGTTGGTTATGGAATCATGATGCTTGTTGGTGTTATTGAAATATATGCTTTCAAATTCCCTGACGCGATGAATATTCGTAATCCAATTTTAAGTGATTTACCATTTTTTACTTCTTGGTATATGTTATGGGTTGAATCATCAGCAGCTTGCTCACTATACATACTTATCTATTGGTTAATAAATAAGAAAAAACAGCAAGTTAATGCTGTTTAATTTACATGATAAATTTTATATACAGTGTTTTTGTTGATGTTTGTAATCTCAGCAACTTTTTTAATTGCGTCTTTTGTTGACACTCCAGTTGCAATTACATCATTAACCATTTTGATAATTTCCTCATCCGTTAATGTTGGATTATCTTCTTTTGTTTTACCTTCAACAATAACAACCATTTCACCTTTTAAAGTGTTTGGATCAAGTTGAACCATTTCACTAAGAGATAATCTAATAAATTCTTCAAACTTCTTAGTTAATTCTCTTGCTAAGCAAGCTTTTCTATCACCAAGAATTTCATACATATTTTCTAATGTATCCATAATTCTATGAGGTGCTTCATAGAAAATAAGTGTTTCTTCTTTAGTAGATAACTTTCTGAGTTCATCTTTTTGAACCTTGTTTTTTGGATCAAGGAATCCGTGGAAGTAGAAATGGTCACAAGGAAGTCCTGATGCAACCAAAGCATTTAATGCAGCGTTAGGACCACTTACTGTTGAAACGTTGATTCCGTTTTGTAAAGCAAGTTCAACAAGCTTAGCGCCTGGATCAGAAATACATGGATAACCAGCATCGGAAACATACACAACTTTAATTCCTCTTGAATTGATTTGTTCAATGATGTTAAGTGATTCACTAACTTCGTTGTGTTCACGAAGTGACACAAGTGGTTTAGAAATATTAAAGAATGATAATAACTTTGCTGTGTTCCTTGTATCTTCACAAGCGATTAAATCACAATCAGAAATAACTTCAATCGCACGTGGTGAAAATTCACTCAAGTTTCCGATTGGAGTGGATACTAAATAGATTAATGGTTTGTTATCAACAAAGTTTTGGCTTCTCATATTTATCTTCTGTTATTGTTTTTGTGGTAGTGGAAGTTACGGTTTGGTCCGTGACGTCTATTTGAATTGTTTGGGTTGTTATTTACTGTTGTTTCAGTAGTGTTTGTTTGTTCAACCTTTGGTTCAACAGGCTTTTGTTCAGGCCTATTATTTCTATTTTGATTATTGTTATTAGGTCTATTATTTTGTGATCTATTGTTATTATTGTTTGGTCTATTATTTGGGCGATTTTGGCCATTATTTTGGTTACCGCTA
Source organism: Bacilli bacterium (assembly GCA_024413875.1). The sequence goes on along the minus strand of JAKSVY010000055.1, from coordinate 2,438 downwards.
TTATTTTGTTGAGGGCGGTTGCTATTATTCCTATTTTGGTTATTATTAGGCTTATTTTGATTATTGTTTTGTGGTCTATTATTGTCTCTATTAGGTTTAGCGTATTGTTCCTTGTTTGCCGCTGGATTATATTGTGGTTGTGGCTTTCTTGTGCCTCTTCCTAATAAAGCATTAACTTCTTCAAGTGGTACAAATTGAATATCTTCTTCTTCAGATTCAAGTTTGATAACACGTGATAAAACATTATAAGAAGTGACCTTAAATTTAATATCATCCTTAACTACAGTTTCACCAATACGTGGGAAATCTTTCTTTAATTCTGTATATGCTTCATCTTCATAAAGAAGGCAACAAATAAGCTTTCCACAGTGTCCGCTTAACTTAGGGATGTTTAAAGATAACATTTGGTTCTTTGCTCTATTAATAGAGATACCTTCAATGTTATTTAAGAATGTTGAACAGCAAAGTGGAAGTCCACATATACCAATACCACCAACCATACGAGCCTTATCTCTTGAACCAATTTGTCTAAGTTCAATACGGCAACGGAGTTTGAATGCTAAAACCTTGAGTAATTCACGGAAGTCAACACGTTCATCCGCAACGTATGTGATAGTAATCTTTGAACAATCTAAAGAATATTCCGCTTCGATTGTGTGCATATCTAACTTAAGTTGTTCAATTTCTTCATTAGCAATCTTAATAGATTCTTTTGCTTTTCTTAAGTTATCTTCATGAACGATTAAATCTTCCTTAGTGGCCTTTCTAAGGATTGGTTTAAGTTCCAATGAACTTTTATATTTTGCAATAGGGGTAGGTTTATCAGTAACAATACCAACTTGCATACCTCTAACTGATTCCGCAACGACATAGTCGTCTACTTTTAAATCACCTAATTCAGTTCCAAAGTAATATGACTTGGAAGAATTAGTGAATTTTATAGGTACATAATGTGTAATTTCCATATTATATGTCCTCCCTTGTGATTTCATATATTACGTGATCCAATAAAAGGGGGATATTCACGTTTATTTCTAATTTGTTTTTTGCCGCGAGGATAGCGCGAAGGCTATAGGCAATATGCTTAAGCTTCTTGCTTAAGTCATTAATTATATCAGTATAACTAAGTAAAGTTATATCTGTTTTATATGTTGTGTTTAAGATATCTTGGAACACAGTTGAAAGAAGTGAGAGATATGTTCTTACAATATCGTTTGTTTTTGCGTTAGGAATAATATCTTTATCCATAACGTATGCAGCACGTAATTTGTTTTCATTAAGTGCTTCAATTGTGTCTAAAACCATTTCCTTGATTAAAGCGTATTGTTTACCTTCGGAATAGCTTTTAATCGTTTCCCCATCGTTATAAAGATAGCTTAATAATTCAGCATCTTCTTTATTGACTCCATAAGAAACAGCCTCTTCAATGATTTTATCTCTTTCAATCGCTCTCATTTTCAATGTTTGAGTTCTTGAAATAATAGTAGGAAGTACCTTGGTTTCATTTTCTGTTGTTAAGATAGCGTATACATCTTTGCCAGGTTCTTCTAAAAATTTAAGAAGTGAGTTAACCGCAGCAGTGGTCATTGTTTCAACACAGTTAATGATGTAAATAACCTTACCCGCTTTTTCACTAGCAGTTAAACTAAACGCCTCAATAATGTCTTGAGTGTCTTCTTTTTTGATTGTTGATTTCTTTGATGCAACTAAGTTAATTTTTTCAATAACATCATTAACATCTTCGATATCAACTTCTTTTCTTTTGTTTGCAACACTGATTGCAGACTCAATAAGTTCTTTTAAGTCTTCTTTCTTAAGACCAGTCTTGCTGTTAATTAAGTAATTAAAGGTTTCATAAGTATTCGATGCATCATCTTTATCAAGCTTATGGTCCATTACTAATGAATTGATTCGATCAAGAATCTCTTGAACATCATCATTTTTAAAACCTGTTTTAGAACCACCGATAATTTTAATATCAAGGTAGTTACCTTCATCAATTCTTAAACATGTAAGACACTCATTGCATGCGAGTGGATTTCTATGTTCACAAATAATTGATTTAGCGATAAATAAGGCAACCTCATTTAAAGGCATTCCTGGTGAACCGCATAATAAATAAGCGTGCGAAAGATGATCTTGTTCAATTGCATTAACAATTGTGTGAAAGATAATTGGTTGATGTTTATTTAAGTATTCGTTAATATTCACGAACTATTTACCTAATCTTCCTTTAATGGCGTTATATGCGTCTTCAATAACTTCTTCAAAAGATTTTGAAGCATCAAGAACGACATATCTATCTGGGAATCTCTTAGCGAGATCTAAGAATGTGTTTCTAACAAAGTGGTGGAATTCAATCTTTTCTAAATCTAAACGATTTACTTCTCTTCCTTTGTTAGCAGCAATTCTTGCTAAACCTTTTTCAGGTTCAATAT
>JAKSVY010000054.1 GCA_024413875.1 Bacilli bacterium | reverse complement strand
TTAGATATTTCATCAAAATATAAGGCATAGTATTCTCTATCATTTTCATTAGTGGTGAATGTCCCATCCTTATTAAGATGGATATTCCAACCATCGTTATATTTAGGATAAGTTGTGATTAATTTTGATGGATCATAGTAAGTAACAGATAAATTCATTTCTTGTTCTGGGTAGAAGTAGATGATTGGTTTTAATGTAGTTGCTTGTTCTATATATTCATGATGTTTAACAACAAAATTAACTTTAACTTTTTCTGCTTTATCAATTTCACAGAAAATCATTTTGCTTTGATAATGGCCATCCATTATTTTAGTGTCATCGTATGCATCGCAAAGCCAAACATCTAATTGGCCATTACTATATACGATGCTTGATAAATCATAATTTACTTCAGAAGATGTGTATTCAGTATATAAAAGAACTACTGATGAAGTAGTGAAGTCAATCTCTCTCGGTTTAGTTTCATATGTTGATTGACTATTAATAATATTAAAAACATTTTGATAAGATGATTCGTCTTTAATATGAAGATAATTATTTTTATTAAAGGAGATAAGAGTGTTTAATTTTTGTGTAGTATATCTTCCTACTACTTGATACTTAATGTTGAAAACATTAGCGTTTGGGTCATTTTCTGGAATAACTGATGCTGAAGCTCCACAACTTGCAATAGCAAATAATGCGGGTATGATAAAAAATGCACGTTTCATTTTTGTCCCTCCTTGTTATATATAAATATATTATAAATAAAATAAAAACTCAACATGGTGTATTGCCAATGTCGAGTTAAAATGTGATTCTTATTTGTTGTTATTAAATATTTCGTTATATCTTGTATCGATGTAATTGTATGTTTTAATGAAACATTTGAAGAAACCTTCTGTTTTTTCGGTGATATATTGTCCTTCAGTGTCCATTTCTCTAATCTTTTTAAGATCATATTTTCCATTAACTTTCCAAGAAGCGAATAAACCAAATTTAATCGCATCCTTTGGACAATGAAGTGTGCATCTCATACACATAATACAATGCTTATGGAATTTAACTCTTCCTTTTTTATCTTTATAAATATTATGAACAGGACATTGTTTGATGCATAATCCACATCCATTACATTTATCTTTATATGTTTTCATAAATAATGCATTGATAGGGCCACCGATATATTGAAGTCTTACGGTAACCGCGACTACATCATAGATGAATTTGTATTTTTTAATGTTATCAATGTTGTTTAAAACTTCGTACACTAAAACATCTGCAAGCTTTTCATCCATCACAATAATTTCTTTAACTAAAGCATCATCATATCTAAAGTGGATGTTATAAGGCATCATGAAGTGTTCTTCATTTGATAATTTACATTTATTTCTTTTAAGTAATCTGTTGAGTTGATGAGAGCTTGAATCATTAGCAGCGTAAGTTTCGCCTGAGTTCTTATAAACAAAATATTTGATTCCTTGTGGATATTTTTGCTTCTTTAAGAATTTCATAAATGGACCTGGAATATTAAAACCATAAATAGGGTAACCAAATCCCACCATATCATAACCATTCATATCAACAGTGTGTGGTCCATCATAATTCCATTCAAAAGTAGAGACTTCATGTCCTTTACTTTCAAAACGTTCTTTAACCATATTGGTGATATATCTGGTATTAAATGTTCCTGTGTAATATACGAGCAATATCTTCATAATGAGTGAATTATAGCATTATTTTGTAAATAATAGTGTAAAATAAAAATCACTATGAATATTACATTATTAGTTATTGGAAAAATTAAAGAGTCATTTCTTAAAGATGGTGTTAATGAATATCTTAAAAGATTATCTCAATATACAAAGGTAGATATTATTGAATTACCTGATGAACCAATTCCAGATAATCCAAGCCAAGGAGAGATATTAAGGGCCATTACAAAAGAAGGAGATAAACTTTTATCTCACATTAGTAGTAGCGACCACGTTATTACATTAGATCTTAATAAAAAAGAATATACATCTCCCGATTTCGCTTCATACCTTCAAAAAAAGATTGATACATTTGGAAATAGAATCGTCTTCGTAATAGGTGGCTCTTATGGCCTAAGTGATGGAATTAAATCAAGAGCGAATGATTCATTCTCTCTAGGCAAAATGACATTCACTCACCAAATGACAAGAGTATTACTCTTAGAACAAATATATCGTGCATTTAAAATTAATAATCACGAGACATATCATAAGTAGAGGAAAGATATGAAAGAAGAAACAATTGAAAGAATTAGAAAATTTTCATCCGATAGAGATTGGGATAAGTTTCATAGCCCTGCAAATCTTGCTAAGACAATCGTGATTGAAGCAACAGAATTACTAGAATGCTTCCAATGGGATGATGAAAACTTTAAGTTAGATCATCTTAAAGAAGAACTCGCAGACGTAATCGTTAACTGTCAAAATTTACTTGATAAACTTGGTTTAGATGTTGATGAAATTGTAAACGCGAAGATGGATCAAAATGAGGCTAAATATCCAGTAGATAAGGTGAAAGGCCAAAATAAGAAATATACTGAATTGAAGTAAAGAAAAACGGAGTAGGTTAATTCCTATTCCGTTTTCATTTAAATTATTCGAGTTCGAATGCTCCAGTATAGAGTTGATAATAAACTCCATGTTGAGCAATCAAGTCATCATGGCTACCTCTTTCAATGATGTGTCCATGATCAAGAACCATAATTGCATCACTATTTTGAACTGTTGATAAACGGTGAGCAATTACAAAGACTGTTCTTCCTTCCATTAATCTATCTGTGCCGGCTTGAACAAGCTTTTCAGTACGAGTATCAATAGAAGAAGTAGCTTCATCAAGAATCATGACAGGAGCGTCTGCAACAGCAGCTCTTGCGATTGAGAGAAGTTGTCTTTGACCTTGTGAGAGGTTAGCACCATCTCCTGAGAGCATTGTGTTAAACCCATCAGGAAGTCTTGTAATGAAGTCATATGCGTTTGCAATCTTAGCTGCTTCATAAACTTCTTCATCAGTTGCGTCGAGACGTCCATAACGGATGTTTTCCATAACTGTGCCTGTGAAGAGGTTTGTATCTTGAAGAACAATACCAAGAGACTTTCTTAAGTCTGATTTTTTAATCTTATTGATATTGATTCCATCATATCTAATCTTTCCGTCTGCAATATCATAGAATCTATTAATAAGGTTAGTAATAGTGGTCTTACCTGCACCAGTTGCGCCAACAAAGGCAATCTTTTGTCCTGGGTGAGCATAGATAGTTACATCGTGAAGAACGATCTTTTCAGGAACGTATCCAAAGTCAACATCTTCAAGAAGGATATCACCTTCGTGTTTTGTATAAGTGACTGTTCCATCAGCTTGGTGAGGATGTTTCCATGCATAGAAGAATTGTTTTTCTTTTAATCCATGGCTTTCTTTTACTAATGGATCATCGTCAGATAATTCTTCAATATTTCCATTTTCATCATAATGGGCTTTTACTAAAGTAACATAACCATCGTCTGTTTCTGGCTTTTCATCAATGAGGTCGAAACATCTTGATGCACCTGCCATACCCATAATAATAAATGTGGCTTGTTGTGATACTTGAGAAACGTTATTAGAGAACATTCTTGAATACATTAAGAAGGCAACAATAACAGCGTAGAATTCTGTCTTTGCCATTGTGTGTAAACCAGTGAAGTCTAAGTTCTTAGCGCCTGTTAAGTAAATAGCACATGAAACTGCTGCAACAAGAACATAAACAAAGTTACCGATATTACCATTGATTGGCATCATGATATTTGAATGAATATTAGCTTCAGTCATATCGTGGCAAAGTTGTTCATTGTAAGCATTGAATTCTTCTTCACTTGCTTCTTCGTGAGTGAAGACTTTAATGACTTTTAATCCAGTCATTGCTTCTTCAATGTGTCCTTCTACTTTACCAATTGCAATTTGTTGTTTAACAAAGTACTTAGAAGCGCGACCACCGATGATAGTGGTGTTAAGGAACATTAAGAATGTACCGCCTAAGATAATAAGTGTTAACCAAATTGATTTAGAGATCATTAAGATTAATAATCCCGCAATAGTTAAGCTGTTTTGGAAAATTGCTGGTAATGATTGAGAGATAAATTGTCTAATGGTGTCCATATCATTTGTGTAAAGAGACATGATCTCACCATGTGGGTGTGTATCAAAGTATTTAATAGGAAGAGATTCCATCTTTGTGAACATGCTAATTCTAAACTTGTTCATATACTTTTGAGTGACAATTGCCATTGTTCTTGTCCAGAACCATGCGGCAAATACTGCAACACCATAGATAGCACCAATAATAATTAATAAGGTAGTGATATTAGTGTTAAATGTGATTCCCATAATTGTGGCAGGTAAGCTTCCCTTGAATGCAATTTCAAAGGCATTTCCTGTAAATCCTGCTTCAATAATAGAACCGGTAATAACTTCAGTAATTGAACTAACAAAGATTGAAGATGAAAGGTTTGAGAAAATATTAATTACAATGCAGATAGCACTGAAAATTAATTCAAGAGGGTATTCTTTAAATAATGTTTTAAGTAAACGCTTGACCGTACCTTTTTTAGTACGTTTACGTTCACGCATTCTCATTGGTGGCATTATTTTGTACCTCCCTTCTTGTTTTGTGTATAGTAAACTTCTTGATAAATTGCATTATTTTTCAAGAGTTCTTCATGTGTTCCGATTGCGTTAATCTTTCCATCATCAAGAATAATGATTTGATCAGCATCTTCGATTGATGAAATACGTTGTGCAATAACAATCTTGGTTGTTTCAGGGATATCTTCTTTTAATCCTTTTCTAATTAAAGCATCAGTTTTTGTATCAACCGCACTTGTAGAGTCATCAAGGATTAAGATTCTTGGTTTCTTTAAGATTGCTCTAGCAATACAAAGTCTTTGTTTTTGACCACCAGAAACGTTTGTACCACCTTGTTCAATCTTAGTGTCATATTTATCAGGGAAGTTTTGAATAAATTCATCAGCTTGAGCAATTTTACAAGCTTTTTGAACTTCTTCATCACTCGCATTGATGTCACCCCAGCGGAGGTTTGAGTTAATAGTGCCGCTAAATAAGAAGTTCTTTTGAAGAACAACTGCAACACTATCTCTTAATGTCTTTAAATCATATTCTTGAACTGGGTGACCACCAACGATAAGTTCACCTTCAGAGATATCATAAAGTCTAGAGATTAAGTTGACTAATGAAGTCTTACCAGAACCTGTAGAACCTAAGATACCAATGAATTGACCTGACTTAATATTGATATTTAAGTTTTCAAGAGTGTTCTTTTCAGCTGTTTTTGCGTATTTAAAGTTAACGTTATTAAAGATAACTGAACCATCATCTAATTCATAAATTGGATTTTCAGGATTTCTAATAGTTGGTTCTTCAATAAGAACTTCACCAATACGTCTAATAGCTTCAAGTGACATAGAAAGCATAACCATGATCATTGAGACCATCATGATTGACATAAGAACTTGAATTCCATATGTAAGAAGTGCTGACATTTGAGCAACAGATAACTTACCCCAAAGGATAGTGATTCCATCTAAATCAACACGTGAAGTTTTAGTAATAATAAGAGCAGCAACCCAGAAAACAACAATGTTAACTACGTGGATAGCAGTGTTCATAATTGGGTTGTTAAGTGCAACAATCTTTTCTGCCTTAATAAAGCTCTTAGTTAAGCTATTTGATGTTTCAGAGAATTTGTTATTTTCAAAGTCTTCTCTAACGTATGATTTAACAACTCTAATGCCAGAAATATTTTCTTGGATTGATTGGTTAAGACCATCGTATCTTTTAAAGACTTTTCTAAAGATTCCCATTGCGAATTTAATAATTAATAAGAATCCACCAACGATAACTGGGATAATTCCGATGAAGACCCAGGCAAGGTTACCGCCTGTTACAAATGCCATAATGACAGAGAAAACAAGCATAAGTGGTGCTCTAAAGACAATACGAATACACATTTGGAATGCCATTTGGACTGAGTTGATATCAGTTGTCATACGGGTAACAAGTGATGAAGCACTAAACTTATCAATGTTTTCAAATGATAAAGATTGAACTTTTTCATAGATATCGTGTCTTAAGTTTTTAGCAAATCCTGCTGATGCTTTTGATGCAAAAACACCGCCTAAGATACCACAAGTGATTGAGACAACTGCCATAAGGACAACGGCAACAATATATGGTGTAAGAGTGTTAACTGATGTCGCTCCTTCGATTGCATTAACAAGTAATGACATAACGAATGGAAGGGCACATTCAACAGCGGCTTCACCAATCATGAAAAGTGGAGTAATAATCGCATACTTTTTATATTCACGAACGCTTCTAATGATTAACTTAATCTTTCTACCTAAGCTTTCATTAGAATTATTATTCTTTTTAGCCATATTATTTAACCTCCTTTACATTTGCTATCATTCTATCAATCATATTGGTTAATGATTGTTTTTCTTCATTAGAGAATCCTTTTAATAATCTTTCATTAATTTCTTCTCTAGCTGAACCCATTTTCTCTAATAATTCAATCGCATTCTTTGTTGGTTTAATAGTGACATATGGGTAATCTGATTCTTTGGTAATCAATTCTTTTTTCAACATTCTTTTTAAAATCCCTGAGACCGTTGATTTTGATAAACCGAATGTTTGTTCTAAATCATTTTGGTGAGCAGAGCCATTCCTACAAAGGTATATTAAGAAGACACCTTGTTGCCCAGTAATGCCTAATTTCTCAAATTCGGAATCGAAGAGAATTTTAATATCATGTTGCAAGATTCTTAATTTATGAGTGTAGTAGTTATTACAATCCATACTAATCCTCCTTATAACATAGTCAGTTCGCGTGCGAACTAACAATGCGATATTATAGAGTTCGCGTGCGAACCTGTCAATATTTAATAAATTAAAAGAAAGAAAATAGTGCACAATTATACATATTCACAAAAAGAGTCTCGTTAAATGTTGTTATAAAATATAGAAAATATTAAAATATACCCAATATGAAAACTGGTTTAATAGTTATTAATGGCTACGCAAATTATCCATCAACAAATCATCAAGTTAAAAGATTACTTGAGGAGTTTTCTTATTTAGATACACATGTTGATGTTAAGAAATCAACTGAGATAACAGCCTATATTAAAAATGATTTAATCACTTTAGATTTACCAAAATATGATTTTGTTATTTTCTTAGATAAGGATAGATATCTTTCTAGTATGCTAGAGAAGTGCGGTTATCGATTATTTAACTCCGCTCATTCAATTGAAGTATGTGATGATAAGATGACTACCCACTTAGAACTAGCAAACACTGGTGTTAGAATGCCTAAAACAATCCCTGCACCTCTATGCTACGTTGATAATAAAGATTATTCGAATTTAGATAAAATAATTGAACAACTCGGATTACCTATTGTTGTTAAAGAATGTTATGGATCAAAAGGCGCTCAAGTATATTTAGCAAAAACTAAGGAAGAACTTATCTTAATTGAAGAAAAAGTACGTAATAGAGCTCATCTTTTCCAAGAGTTTGTTTCTCCGGGTGGAATTGATTATCGACTTATCGTAATTAACCATAAAGTCGTTGCGTCAATGCGAAGAGAAAATAAAGAAGACTTTAGAAGCAATATTGCTCAAGGTGGAACCGGTGAATGCGTATCCTTATCAGAAGAATACATAAAGGCAGCTGAAAAAGTTTCTAAGGTATTAGGATTAGACTACTGTGGAGTAGATTTATTAACCGGAAAAGAAGGTGAACCTCTTGTCTGTGAGGTAAACTCTAATGCTTTCTTTGAAGGAATAGAAAAGGCGACTGAAATTAATGTTGCGAAAACATATGCAGAATATATACTTAATGAAATTAAAAAACCGAGGTAATTACTATGGGAACATACACTAAAGAATCATTACAAACATCATTTGTTGAACAATTTAAAAAAGAATCTACTGCGGTCTATGAATGTGGTGGACGTTTTGAAGTATTAGGTAATCATACTGACCATAACCATGGTATGTGTTTAGTTGCAGCGTGTGACTTAACTCTCGGTTGTGCTGTTTCTCCACGCAAAGATGGAGTTATTGCCATTTATTCACAAGGCTATGGTTTATTTGAAGTTAATGTTAAAGAATTAACTCTTGATCCAAAGGATGAAGGATCAAGTAAGGCTATGGTTCAAGGTATTTGCAAATACTTTGAAGATAACAAAAAGAAAACAGGTGGATTTAATGCTTATATAGCATCGAATATCGCTCCTGGAGCAGGTGTATCATCTTCAGCAGCATTTGAAATGATGATTTGCCATGTTCTTAATGAAATGTATAACAAAGGAAAGATTGATAAAATCTTCCTTGCTAAAGCAGGACAATACGCAGAAAACAAATACTGTGGAAAAGCTTCTGGCTTATTAGACCAAATCGGTGTTGTCTTTGGCGGATTTAACTATCTTGATTTTGGGGATATTAAAAACCCTGTAGTTAAAAGTGTTCCATTTGAATTTAATAACGTTCACCTTGTAATTGTTAATACAGGTGGAAGTCACGCTGAATTGAGCGATTTATATTCATCAATCCCTGCCGATATGAAAGAGGTAGCGTATCATTTTCAAGCTAAAGTTCTTAGAGATGTTGATGAAGGAGAATTCCAAGACTTTATTAAAGAAAATCCAGAGCATTTCGCTCCATTAACAAAGAAACGTGCTCAACACTTCTTTAGTGAAAACCAAAGAGTATTAGATGGCGCAGAATCATTATGCAAAAATGATTTAGCGGGATTCTTCTTAGCTATTAATGGTTCACAAAAATCATCACAAAACTATTTATGCAATACTCAAGTTGAAGACCAATATGCTGGTTCTCCACAAGAGGCTGTTGATTACGCTAATTCATTAATGACTAGTGGAGCAGCAAAAATCAATGGTGGTGGATTTGCTGGAACAATCATTGCCTATGTTATGGATGAAGACTTTGACTTCTTCATGAGAAAGATGAAGGCAAGATATGGTGAAAATAACGTTCACGAAATCCACGTTAATCCAAACGGACCTCACGAAATTTAATCAAATTAAAACCGCTCGACTGAGCGGTTTCTTTTTTATTTACTAGTTTGTCCTTTAAGTCCAGTTAAGACTTTTTCCTTTACCTCATTTCCAAGTAAAACTTCAACAATTGTTAAGGCAAATGGAATTGAATACATCATTGATCTAGCAGTGATGATGTTTCCATCTCTAACAACTTCTTCTCCAGTAAACGTACCTGGATAACCTAGTTCAAAACCGGCAAAACATGTAAATCTCTTGTTTCTAAGATAACCATATTTTCCAAGAATTGATGGAGCAGCGCATATAGCAGCAACTAACTTTTCATTAGCAACAAAATGTGCGATCGCATATTTTACTAAATCAGAATCTTTAAGATTTTGGGTTCCTCTTCCTCCACCTGGAAGAATTAAGAAATCATAATTATTGAATGAAAATACATTAGATAGTAGGGTATTTGTCTCGACAGGGACTCCAAAAGATGATGTAACAACAAGTGAATTTGAGATAGATGCGGTAACAATATCTAACCCCGCTCTTACAAGAACATCTCTTGTTGTTAATGCTTCTGTATCTTCAAAACCATCCGCTAATAATAGTAATCCTCTCATACAAATAATCTCCGTTTTTTCTATATCATAAATATGATAATATTTTTTATGTTATAGGTGTAATACAAAATGAAAAAACAAATATT
>JAKSVY010000053.1 GCA_024413875.1 Bacilli bacterium | reverse complement strand
ACATTTGCCCCATTAGCCTTAAAGAAACTTCCATCTTTAAAGTCTTTTGCAATTGGAGAATCAACACCAACTGCTTCAGGTTCAATCCAAAGTCCTGGTTTCATTCCTTTTGAGCGAATGTAATCGCAAACCCCACGAAGTCCACCATTAGGGAAATTGGGTTCGTATTCTTTCCACTCACCAACAATTTTCCACCAATCGTTTCCTAAAGCAAACCAACCAGCATCCATACAGAAAATATCTGAACCGACTTCACTTGCAATATCCACTAAAGGGGTGATAAGTTCAGTTGTTTGAGTGTCCCATAAAGCATGCATGTAGTCATTAAAGATAACTGGTAATTCAACATCATCTTTATTTGGTCTACGATATCTACGACGAATTAAGGTGATTTCTTGCATTACTTTTTCGAAAGAATCACCATAAGTTAATGTAGCTTGGCAAGATGTAAATGTTTCATTTGGTGATAACACTTTCTTCCAAGCATTATCATTAAATTCAGGCCCACTTGCTAAATAATACATATAGCCAAAGGTATCCCCAAGTTCTAAATGCCAAGATCCGTTGTTTTCAATTTGAACTAATGTGCTTTCTTTATTTTTCTTATCTTCAATTACCATCATTGGAAGATGATCTTTTGTTGACCAGCTACCAGTGTTGTTAATTGAATAACGCTTATTTGAGAACCAATCGTTTCCAGTAAATAAGCCCAATCTATTAAACGAATCTTTAATCCATTGAGCTTCACAATGCCATGAATTAACTGAGTGATATAAAGATAATCCTGGAGTGTTAGTCTTCCACAAACCAAGGATTACAAAACTCGATACATAAGTTAATGTAACGTTCTTATTAGAAATATTTTTAACTATGTTAAAAGAAGATAAGCCTGATACATCATTATAAAATTGATAATGGGTTTCAACTTCTAAGTATTCATTTCTTGTAACAATAACTACTTCATATCCTAAAGAGTTGATAGATTCTCTATGTGAGACATATTTATAAGTAATTCCATAAGCTGAATTAACTGATTTAAGACCAAAATGATTGTTTCTTGTATCTTCAACCATATCAACATCAACAAGAACACGAAAATACTTTTGATCATCAGGAATCTTTTTGTATTTTCTTTCTTTACCAGCATATAAAAGGAAAATCCTTCCATTTTCTTGTAACTCAAAAGAAAGGAGAACTCCATTATGTGCAAAATTAAGTAATTGGTTTTTCATAACTATATTTTAATAAATAGTGATTTCAGAATCTACATCAAAAAGGTGAACCTTTTCTTTGTTGAATTTTAATTTGATTTCAGAACCAGATTCAATTTCTTTTTCAGCTGAAATCTTAGATAAGATATCTTTACCACCGAAATCAAAGTGAATGTAATATTGGTCACCTAAAAGTTCTGATAAACGAACCTTAACATCAAGAGCATCTTTATCTGACTTATTAGCTTCTAAAATGTTTTCAGGTCTAATACCCATAACTACTTCATGTGGAGCGCCTTTAACAATAGTGTCTAACTTAGCAACTAAGTCTTTCTTATCTTTAGATAACTTCTCATATTTTTCATTAAATTCTGCGACATCTTTTGCAGAATGTTTCTTCTTTGAATTTTCAAATTCATTCTTTTCTTTATCTAACTCTGCTAAATAATCTGGGAGTTCTTTTGTTTCTTGAGCAAGCATTTCAGCATAGAAATTATCATGAGCCTTAACTTGTTCAGGAAGTAAATTTAATGTTGCACCATCAGCAAATGTAACAACACCTTTATCATATGTTCCCTTAATTAAATTCATAGCAGGAGATCCAATGAATGATGCAACGAAAAGATTAGCAGGATGTTGATAGATTTCCATTGGTGTTCCGATTTGTTGGATATAACCAAGCTTCATAACAACGATACGGTCTGCCATTGTCATAGCTTCGGTTTGGTCGTGAGTAACATAGATTGTTGTAGCGTTTAATTTTCTATGTAAATCGATGATTTCACTTCTCATTTGAACACGAAGTTTAGCATCAAGGTTAGATAATGGTTCATCCATCAAGAAAATACGAGCGTTTCTAACAATAGAACGTCCTAACGCAACACGTTGTCTTTGACCACCAGAAAGTTCTTTTGGTTTTTTCTTTAATTGGTCACTAATTTCAAGGATACGAGCAGCTTCTTCTACTCTTTCTTTAATAATGTTTTTTGGAAAGTGTCTTACTTTAAGAGCAAATGCCATATTATCGAAAACTGTCATGTTTGGATATAAGGCATAGTTTTGGAAAACCATCGCGATATCTCTATCTTTTGATAAAAGATTGTTAGCGAGTTCACCATTAATATACAAGTTTCCTGAAGAAATATCTTCAAGACCTGCAATCATTCTAAGTGTGGTAGATTTACCACAACCTGAAGGTCCAACGAAAACAATAAATTCTTTCTTTTTAATGCATAATGAAAAATCATAAACTGCGTGGAATTTATTGTCATAAACTTTGTTTATATTTTGAAGAAGAACATATTGATCATCATAAGGTCCAGGAAGGGTTTTATCCTGAAAAGCTTTCTCAATTTCTTCTGCACTAACTTTTTGCCAAGGCCATCTCATAAAAGTAATCCTCCACGTAATATTATACAAACAAAAAATATTATTTTCATTATTTTATTAAACCCAGTTAAAAAAATATATTATTTCACTTGCGTTCCCTATTATTTTGCCATTAATATAGAATTGAGGAAATAACGAATGGGAAAAAAGGGTAAATTACTTGCTGGTTTTGTATTAAACACCACATTAGTTGGCGCGTTTGTTTTTGCTGTTCCGGCAGGTTGCCATAACTTTGCAAACGTTAACGCAAATATTGGCGAATATAACCTTTTAGTGTTATCTAGTCAAAACCCTGTTATAGATGCCCAAGTAAGAACTCAAAACGGAACAAATCTTTGGGTAAAAGGTGACGCTTCTTCTGGTGTTAATTGGAATAATAATGGTAAGGTTTCTATCGCAAGAAATGGTTATATACAAACATTAACCACTATTCACGGAATTAAGAAAGTTACTGTTAATTTAGCGTCAGGATCAGTCGAATTATTCCATGGATTTGTTGAACCAAATGATTTAGAAACTCCTATGTATGGTATTGATAAAGCTTTTAATAACACCGATACGTATGAATACACAGGCACATTACCTAATAGAATAAGAATACGCGCAGCCGCGGATTCATTAATCAATTCGATCACTATTGCTTTTGATTGTGCATCCGCAGGTATTGATGAATATGAAGAGACTATTGATTATGGTTTTGAAAACTCATTTATTGATGCTGGTAATATTGGAACATATGCTTCAACAACTTATGTAACTGGTGAAGATAATGTTGCAAGCACAGACAGCAAACGTGCTTTAAGATTGGATTTTAAAAACACCACAAATAACTATGTATCTTTAAATACACAAAAGACTAGTAACAGACTTTTAAACGAAGAAAAAATCACTATTAAAAATTCAGTCTTAACTTTAAAAGCTAAATTCTCTAGTGATATTAAAGATACTGGACTTAAGGTTCAACCAATTGGTAAAACTTGGGAACACCCAGGTTACATTGATATGGATAGATCGTTCAACCATGAAAATGGCTGGTATACATATTCATTTGATTTTACAAATATTAATTATCCTGGAAATGACGAGATTATTAGAATAAACATCAAACCTACAGGTGTTGATGCTACTAATAAAAATAGCGCGTACATCATTTTAGATGATATTGATCTTAGAACAACATTCAATAGCAGAACCATTAATCTTGAAAGCCCTGCTGAATCTCTTGAAAATATGCCAAGAGATATAGGCTGGGAAAACTGCTATATAAATTACAATAAGAACGTTACATTCGGTAGAACATCAAAATCATCTCTTGAAGTTAGACCTGGTAAGAGTGGAAAAGATAATAACCGTAAATGGTACTTCGCATTAAACCCTGCCGAAGATAATACATTTATGTCCACAACTGGTTATGATTTCTCAAATGGAATCCTCTCTTTTGTGTACAAACCAATAAACACTATTACTCCTGAAAAGATTTTCTTAAGTGTTTTACATGACTGGAGTGATGAAGTAAGAAAAACTGTAACTGCCACATATTTAAAAGATGGTTGGTATAAGTTTGAATATAATCTCGCTGATTTAGGCTACGCTCCTGGAACAGAAATTATTAGATTCCTTATTGGTTTTGATGCTGATGCATCTAGCTATGCCGCTACAAAAGTATTCTTTGATAATGTTCACATCAATGATTCCATCCAAGAAAACTACACTCAAGGTTGGGAAAACATGGCAAGAGACACTGGTTGGGAAAAATGCAATGTTGCAGTTGATAAAAACTACACTGCTAGTGAAACTTCAACTAACTCAATGAGATTAACATTCAAAGATAAGGCAACCGATTCAAACGCTAACTTCATCTGTTTATCACCAGAAGCTCAAGGTATCCATAATGGTTTAATGGGTAATATTGGTACATTAGAAGCTAAATTCTTATTTAGTGATAATGTTACAAATAAAAATATTAGATTAGTTATGGTTGATGAAAACTGGAAGGCAGCAAGATATAACATTCCAGTAACTCCAATCGGAAATGGTTGGTATCAATTTAAGCAAAATCTCGCTTCACTTCCTACACCATGGCAAAGTGATACTGGCTATAGCGCTACAAACATCATTAGACTTGGCTTTGGATTTAACGGACTTGATTCATCTAATAAAAATACCGCTACTGTTTGGATTGATGATGTTTTCTATAGAAACGATAGACCATTAAGCGAAATAACAAACGCTACTATTTGGCAAGCTTACGATACTGAAAACATTATGCAAACAGAAGCTGTTAAATCAGGTCGTGAAATCACTAGTGAAAAGCCACTAAAGTTCGCTGATTTAAAGAATGGTACTAACAGTGCTCAATTAATGATTAAAGCAAATTCTAGTATCGGTTCATATTCATTTACTGTTGGAGAACTTCATAATGAAAAAGGCGATTCAATGAATGCCTCTAATTTTGAAGTACTTGTCGAAAAATACGTATATGTTCCATCAAATTCCGCTGAAAAGAAAGGCGGATCTTACGGATGGAAAGGTGCGGGATATTATCCTGATGCTTTAGTACCTTTAGACAAAATCATTAATAAGAATGAAAACAATATCCTTATTGATAAACAACAAGGTTTATGGATTAACTGTAATATCCCTGATGATCAAATGTCAGGAACATACACTGGTAATGGTATCCTTACTTTAAATGGAATATCTTATGAAGTTCCAATGAAGGTTGATGTATATAACGCTAGATTAACTGATGAAAACCATGGTAAAACATGTTTCTTACTTTGGGACGATCAAACACAAATTGGTGAAGGTTCAGATAGAACAAATGGCCACATGTATGAGGAATATTATAACTTCTTACTTAATAGAAGAGTCTCAACAGGTGGAAATAGAAGTTGGAACAATGATTCATATGCTGGTTTTGCAAATGCTTTCGCAAACTACATCGTTAACGATGATAGAGTGTCCACCTATCGTATCCCTTCTAAAAATACATATGAAGATGTCTATGGATATTTAGATGCTCTTATTGATAAAAACATTGAAGTATGGAATCAAGGAAATAAAGTTAACTTCTTTGATAAAGCTATCTTCTATTTAACTGATGAGCCAAATCAACCAGAAAAGAACACCACTTCTGCAGCTGGTAAATTAAGTATCGAACAATGGAATGATGCTAAGACAGCACAAGCCAATATTCATAACGCTCAAGATGCTTTAAAGAGCAAATTAGACGCATATCCTGAGCTAAAAGCTGGTTTCCTCGATATTAGAAACGTTCTTCCACACAACTGTGATTACAACACAATTACTGGTGGTTCTTACTATTATTATGGAAATAAGAATTACCCTAACTACTTTAATGACACATACATTGATTCACCATGTCCAACATTCAACCACTTAGATGTTGCGTCAGAAAGAGAATCATATTTCGACACATTTGATCACGTATGGTTCTATGGTTGTATTTTACCTTACCTTCCATACCCAAGCTTCCACTTAGATACTCCACTACTTGGACAAAGATTAATCACTTGGATGCAATATTTCTACGGTATCGAAGGACAAGTCTATTGGTGTGTTAACTATAACCAAACAGAAGATTCAAGTGGAAACATTGTTAATAGAGATGTTTGGACAAACCCAATCACTCCAGGTATGGGGGCTGGTGATGGTTTCCTTGTCTATCCAGGAAAAGACTATGATGTCTATGGTCCAATCACATCTATGAGACTTGAAAACATTAGAAGTTCTTATGAGGATTATGAATATTTCTATATGCTTGAACAAAAACTTCAAAAATATAATTCATTAACTTCATCTAACTTAACTAAGGCTACTAACTTATTCACTTCAGCTGAATATAATGGTATGTTCACAGGAACAAAATTAACTTCATCATTTACAAGCCAAACATTTGAGGGATATCGTGATAGACTCTTAAATGCAATTGAAAGCATCTATAGATAAAATTTGTAAAGCGCAGTTTAAATAGCTGCGTTTTCTTTTATAACATATTATTTTTCAAGTAAAAGATATATATTTTCATTATACAAAGTATAATGCTTTTTATCTCTTCTTAACCTATACATAGTATATTGAGTTTTTATTAAACTGGGTTTAAAATATATATGACCGAAAGGAATTTTTTGTATATGAAAAGAAAAAATTTAATTTTACCTGTATTACTTTGTACATTAACATCTCTCGCTGCTACTTCATGTAAATCAAAAGTTGAAGTAGGTGGAGAATCAACTATTCAAATTAAAGCTTATAAGGGTGGTTACGGAACTGATTGGTTACATGCTGCTGCAGATGAATTCCAAAAAGCAAATCCAGACGTTAAGTTTGATTTTGTTGAAGAATCTTCAGGCGTTACTGAAGCTGCTGGACAAGAAATCATGGTCCCAAAGAATAACCAAATTGACCTCTATTTCTTAACAGGCATCGATATGTATGACTGTATTGAAAGAAGCCAAACAATCCTTAGAACAAAAGATAAAACCATTCTTGAACCATTAAATGATATTTTAGATAGCAAAGCTATTGATAAAGATGGTAAAGAAGAAAGCGAAACAATTAGATCACGTATGTTTGATGGTTATATTGAATCTTCTTCATACAACGGTGATTTAGTTAAATGGCAAGATAACGTATACAAACTTCCTTGGGCAGACGCTACAACAGGTTTATTTTGCAACCCATCAGTTCTTGCAAGATATGGACTTGAAAAACCTTTAACAACTGACGAATTAGTTAACTGCGTTACAACAATTGCAAGCCACACTGCTGCTGACAAAGTTTATCCATATTCTTGGGCAGGTCAAAACGCTCCTGGATATTGGTCATACTTATTTGAAACTTGGTTTGCTCAATACTCTGGTAAGAAAGCATTTGATAACTTTATGAAGTGTGACGCTGGTGATGGAGATATCAAGCGTAATGGTTATAAAGTTTACCAAGATCAAGGTATCTTAAAAGGCCTTGAAGCGATGTATCAAATCCTTGATTTAAAATACAGTTCAAATGGCTCTGCTTCTAAGTCACACATGGAAGCTCAAAATGAATTCATTACTGGTAAATCAGCATTCATGGTTGATGGTGACTGGTTATTATGTGAAATGTCTAGAGACTATTTTGACCAAGCAAAAGATATTGAAATGGTACGTACACCAATCCTTTCTTCAATTGGTACTGAATTAGGTATCACTGATGCTCAACTTCACACTCTCGTTGAAATGATTGATGAAGGAAAGAGTAACGATGAAATTGGTGTTGCTTTAACTATGCTTACATCAACACAAATTGAAAGAGTTCGTGCTGCTCGTTCAGTTCACGATGGTATCGGTGTTGGACACGATATTGTTATTCCTTCATATTCTGATGCAAAAGATGCTGCAAAGAGATTTGTTAGATTCCTTTACAGCAATGATGGCTGCCGTATCTTCAGAAATAAAGCATATGCAAATATGCCACTTTCTTACACACCTGATGCAGCTGATGCAAATACAAATTTCCAACAATCAGTAGACAAATTATATTCTTACGAAAAGCCAGCAATGGTTTCTGGTTCCGTCAAATTAAATAACATTAGATCCGCCGCACAAATCTTTATGTTTAACTACACTGCATGGGTTCACCCTAACACATATAAATCAATTATGATTGATAAAAATGGAGATAAGAAATTATCTGCTCAATATATCTTTGAAAAAGAAGCAGAATATGTTGAAAAGTCTTGGTCTAAATACATGACTTATGTTGATTAATTAATATGATAAAAAAATACGCTGGAGAATATGTAGAACATAGAGTTCTTGAAACCGAAGAAGTTTCAAATACTCAAAAACCTAAAAAGCATATTACTAAAAGAGGTAGTGAGATTATTTTCATTGTCGCTATGCTCTTTTTACCTATTCTTCAATTTATCATTTTCTGGATTATTCCTAACTTTGATTCAATTCTTATGGGTTTCCAAAAACCTAGTGGAGATTTCTCTTTAATCAACTTCCAAAGATTCTTTGAATATTTATTTGAAGGCAAAAATGAATTGGGAAGATATAACGAAATTGTTTACGCAATTAAAAACTCTGTTATTTATTTTGCTGTTAATATCTTTATCTCTACCCCTATTGTTATTTTCTTCTCTTATGTTTTATTTAAAAGAGTTCCATTATCAGGAGTATTCAAAGTTGTCTTCTATTTACCATCAATCATTGGTGCAACCGTAACAACAACACTTTTCAGAGCATTGCTTGTTGATGGAGCGCCTATTTATAACTTGCTATATAAAGCTGGTTTTATTACTGAGGAAATGGCGGTTTTAGGATTGTTCTCAAGTGATAGCACTGCTTTCTTAATGGTTATCATTTATTCCATTTGGACATGTGTTGGTATCAACATGATTATGTTCTATGGTGCAATGAAAAGAATTCCTAATGAAATCTTTGAATCTGCTGAAATTGATGGTGTTGGATTCTTTACCCAATTTACTAATCTTGTTGTCCCTCTAATTTGGCCAACAATTACTACACTTATTATTTTCTCTTTAAGTGGAATGTTTATTTCATATGGGGCAGTTATGATTCTTTGTCCTGATGTCCCATCTGCTTCAATGGTTGGTTGGTATATTGTTAGATACACTACTGCAACCGACTCTCATGCATCACTCACATACCCAGCTGCTGTTGGGGTTATCTTCACAGCAATTGGTTTACCATTTGTTTTATTTGTTCGTTGGTTACTTAATAAAATCTCAGCCAACGTTGAATATTAGGAGGTTAGGTTATGGAATTTAAAGAACCATTAATTGTCTTATCAAGAAACCAACCAAAAACTCCTAGAACTAATTCTTTTAAAGCTTTTGGTAAGGCTTGGAAAAAGAAATCATTAGGCGAAAAGATTACGCTTTTGATAATGTTTGTGATTTTTATTGTCTATGGTTTTAGTTTGGTATTTCCTCTCATTTGGGCATTCTATAACTCTTTCAAAACTGCTCCTGACTTCGATACAAATAGTTTCTCTTTACCACTTACTTGGACAATTGATAACTATAAAGAAGTATTCACAAATTTAAAAGCTGGTCAAAACAATATTATTCAAGCAATCTTTAATAGTATTTGGATGTCTACACTTTCAACATTCCTTGGTCTTGTTGCATCAAGCTTAACAGCCTATGTTGTCGCTAAATACCGTTTCAAAGGATCAAAGTTCATTTATACAGTTGCAATCTTTATTCAAATTATCCCTCTTGTTGGTGGTGTTACAGGTATGTATCAACTCCTTTGGGGAACACTTCAAATCGCTGATAATCCATTCTTGATTTGGCCTATTTGGTTTGGTGGATTTGGTTTTGCATTCTTAATGCTTTATTCTGCATTTAA
>JAKSVY010000052.1 GCA_024413875.1 Bacilli bacterium | reverse complement strand
TAAGTGCAGTGATGCATTCAGTCGACTGATACTAATAGGTCGAGGACTTAATTTCTTAAAATTTAAGATTTAAACGAATCAAAAATAAATATGTAAAATATAAAGGGTAATGTAAATAACTTGAGAACATGTTAAAAAAGTGTTAATATCTAGTTTTCAGAGATACAATCTCTGAATGAAAAAGTCTGGTGACGATGGCGCGGTGGACACACCTGTTCCCATCCCGAACACAGAAGTTAAGCACCGTAGTGGCGAAGGTATCCAATTCGTTGGGGAGAATAGCGAGCCGCCGGGCTTTTTCTTTTATTGGAAACTTTTTTGGATTATTATTAATATATAAATATTAAAAGGACATCTAAAATGAATCATATCAATCTCATCTTTATTCGCAGCATGATCAGTGGTGAAGGTAATCCACTTTTGAATGCTGATAAAGCTAATTTTTTGAAATTATTAAAAGATAATAATATTGAAGTATCTGAAAGTGGTAATCCTGTTTTCTATATCGAAACTGGTGGAACTGAAGAAATCTTTATTAAGATTTATAAAGACTATAAAGGTCCATTTTATTTAATAGCGACTGATCATTCTAATTCTCTTCCAGCTAGTTTAGAGATTCTTACATTCTTAAATGAAAATAATTTGGAAGGTAAGATTATTCATGGAACTCCTGATTCTATTATTGAGCAACTAAAAGGTGATTTAATCATCGATAAAAACACTAAAAAATCGCTTAAATTAGACGCTAAAGGATTATTAATGAATAAAAGGTATGGAGTAATCGGAAAACCTTCAGATTGGCTTATTTCTAGCAACGTTGACTATAAGGAAGTTAAAGATATTTTTGGGTGTGATTTAATAGATATTTCTGATGATGAAATTCTTTCTAGAATGAGAAAATATCATATCTTCTTAGATCCAAAATCAGAAGTTAATCTTGAATCTACATTGATATTGATGGCGCTTCGTGAAATCGTAAGTGATTATGATTTAAATGGTTTAACAATTAGATGTTTTGATCTTCTTTCAAAGATTAAAGGAACATCTTGCTGGGCTTTAGCAAAATTAAATGAAGAAGGTGTTGTCGCAACATGTGAAGGTGATATTCCTTCAATGCTTTCAATGGCGATTATTAGAGAAGTAAATAAAACATCAAGCTTCCAGGCTAATCCTTCATATTTGGATATCAAGAATAATGAACTTTATATTGCTCACTGCACAATCCCTTTAGATATGCTTACTTCTTATAAGATTACTACTCATTTTGAGTCAGGAATTGGTAATGCGGTTAAAGGTGAATTAAAGCTTACAAAAGCTCATATTTTTAAGTTGCATCCTAATCTACATGAATATTTATATCTAGATATTGATATATTAGAGAATTTACACTCTACATGCTTATGTAGAACACAAATTAGAGTAAAATCATCGCAAGAAATGGCGTCTTTACTCTCATATCCTTTCGCAAATCACTTAATTATCTATTATGATAATGATGAAGTTGACTTAAAATCTATTCTTACAAAATAGTTACAAACTTAACGAAGGGGTTTACACTTTTTGCAATTTATATATACTTATGATATATTCTTTCAAGATAAGTTAACTTATCTTATATAAAATTATGGCAGTCAAAAAAACAACACAATTCGGATCAATTAAAATCTCTCACAAAGTAATCGCTACTGTAGCAGGTAACGCAGCTTTAGAATGCTATGGTGTTGTTGGACTTACCAAAAAGAACTCTTTACGTGAAGCTGTTTACGAAGTTTTAAAGAAAGATGAAATGGTTGAAGGAATCTTAGTAGTTGATGAAGAAAACGGATACCGCGTTGATGTTTCTATTATCGCTGCAGCAGATTGTAAGATTACAGAAATTTTATCTGAAGTTCAAAAAAGAGTTCGTTATGTCTTAAAGCAAAAATTTAATGGAGTGGAATTTACATCTGTTAATATTTTCTGCCAAGGCATTAAAAGGGTTGATTAATTATGAAATATATAGACGGACGTTTATTAAAGGAAATGCTTATTAGCTGTGCTAATAACTTATATAACAACTATCCAAGCATTGATGCTTTAAATGTTTTCCCTGTTCCAGATGGTGATACAGGTATGAACATGAATCTTACACTCCAAAGTGGTGTTAAGGAAATCGCTAATAGAAATGATGAAGATGCAACTTCGATAGCAACCGCTTTCTCAAAAGGTTTACTTATGGGCGCTCGTGGTAACTCAGGTGTTATTACAAGCCAAATCTTTAGAGGTTTTGCTTCATCTGTTAAAGGTTTAACAAAACTTTCTTCTGTTGATATTGCAACTGCTTTTTCAAATGGCTCAAAAACAGCGTATAAGGCTGTTATGAGACCAGTTGAAGGAACAATTCTCACAGTTATTAGAGAAAGTTCAGAAGCAGTAGAAAAGGTTGTTACTGAAGATTATTCAGTAGAAGATGTTTTTAAATTATTACTTAAAGAAGCTAAAGCATCCTTAAAAAGAACACCAGATCTTCTTCCTATTTTAAAAGAAGCTGGAGTTGTTGATAGTGGCGGTGCTGGTTTGATTAAGATCATTGAAGGTCTTTATTCAGCATTAAAAGGTAAATTCATTGAAAAAGATGAAGATACAAGCGCTAAAGAAGCAGATGGTGAAGATGCTGTTTATTATAAGGTTAACTACATTCTTCGCGTCGGTACATCAGAAGCAAAAAGACCATTTACTGAAACTGCATTCATTAAATCATTAGGACGTTTTGGTAAAGATATTCAATTAAATAAAAGAGATAATGCTTTAATTGAAATTGAAATCCTTACTCTTAATCCAGGTGGTGTTTTAACATATTCACAATTATTCGGTGAATTTGCTAATATCCGTATTGTTAATACATGTGAAAGATTCCTTCTTACTGAAGAAGAAGCTAAGGCTCCTGAACTTGATGAATTCGCTATTGTATCAGTTTGTGCTGGTAGCGGTATTGAAGATTTATTTAAATCATTCGGTGTCAAAGAAATTGTTTCTGGTGGCCAAACTATGAACCCATCAATTGAAGACATTGCTAATGCAGTTAAGAATTGTAATGCAAAAACTGTCTTCGTTTTACCTAATAACTCAAATATTGTTATGGCAGCAACACAAGCAGCAGATATCATTGAAGGTATTAATGTCTTAGTTGTCCCAACAAAGACAATTCCTCAAGGTATGTCAGCTTGCCAAGCATTTAATCCTGACTTAGATGGACCAAAGAACTACGAAGAAATGAAAAAGGCTGTTAAGGCAGTTAAGAGTGGTTCTGTAACTTACGCAATCAAAGACACTGTTATCGATGGCGTAGAAGTTAGAAAAGATGAATTTATGGGTATTGAAGGCAAGGCTATTAAGATTTGTACTCCAAATAAATTTGACGCTCTTTATGAACTTGTTTCATCTATGGTGGATGATGAATCTTACCTCATTACAGTTTTAACAGGTGAAGATATCTCACAAAGTGAATATGAAGAACTTGAAGCAACACTTCAAGATAAATATCCAGAAGTTGATGTCGCGGTTCAATGTGGCAATCAACCTGTCTACTCTTTCTTAGTAGGAGTTGAATAATAAAAAAGGCTTTAAGCCTTTTTGTTTATATATGCAATTTTCAAAATCAGGAAAAATTAACAAAGCTCTCTATGATATGGGCATCTATACATATAAGGATGCTATTTTTAATCTACCTAGAAAATATGAGGATATGTCTTTAACCAAAGAAACAGGTCTTGCTGATAAAGAAAGAGTTGTTGTGGTGGGTAAAATTGTTGGAAATGTAATCAATAGAAGATTTGGTAAAACATCACAATGTAAATTCACTTTCGTTTCTGAAGCTAGAAATATTTTTCAAGTTGAAGCATGGAATAGGCCTTGGCTTGGCAAAATGCTTAACACAACCGATGATTACACATTGATTGCAAATTATGACGCTAAACACAATAAGTTTAATATGGTGAACTTATTAAAGGGAAGAGAAGCATCAAACACTGTTAAACCAATTTATCATTTACATCACGATATTGAAAACTACTGGTATTCACAATTTGTTGATAAAGCATTTGGAATGATTTCTGATGGAGATATTCCAAATGAAATCCCTCAATATTTCATGGATAAATACCGTTTAATTAATAAAAAAGAAGCTTTATATAGGCTTCATTTTCCAAAAAGATTTGAAGACATTAGACAAGGTCAAAGAGTTTTAAAATATGAAGAATGCCTTAATTTCTCGTTAAGAACTCAAATGATTCGCGCAAACAACAAAGAATTAATTAAAGATAATATTGCCCCGATTGATAAGAAACTAGTAGGGGATTTCATTAAGACTTTACCTTATAAATTAACCGATGATCAAAGATACACTCTTAATGATATTTTAAACGATATGAATGATAACACTCTTATGTATCGTTTACTTCAAGGTGATGTTGGAACTGGTAAAACTCTTGTTGCTGCTTTAGCATTATATGGAAACTACTTAAGAAATGATCAAGGTGCTTTTATGGCGCCTACCGATGCTTTAGCAAGACAACATTACGCAAATTTTGTCAAAATGTTCAAGGGGACTGATATTAAAATTGTTCTTCTTTTAGGTTCATCTTCTACTAAAGAAAGATCTGCAATTAGAAGCGCTTTAATGAATAAAGAAATTGATATTATTATTGGAACACATGTCTTATTTAGTAAAGATATCAACTATTTAACATTAGGATTAGCAGTCATTGATGAGCAACATAAGTTTGGTGTTAACCAACGTTCACTTTTAGCATCTAAAGGTAGCCACGCTGATTTACTTCTTATGTCAGCTACACCTATTCCTCGTACACTTGCGTTAACTCTTTATGGGGATTTAGATGTTTCCACATTAAATCAATTCCCTTTTGAATCACGTAAAATTGAAACTGTTATCATGTCAGCAGCATCTAAGAAATTAGAAAAAAGAATCAAGCAATCATTAGAAAACAATAAGCGTATCTTTATTGTTGCACCTATGATTGATGAAGGTGAAAGCGACGCGATTTCTGTCGAACAATTATACGCAACATATTTGCTTAGATATCCAGGAAAAGTGGGACTTTTGCATGGAAAATTAGATCAAGATGAGAAAAATTTTGTTCTTGAAGATTTCTATTCAGGAGAAAGACCTATCCTTGTTTCCACAACAGTAATTGAAGTGGGTATTGACGTTAAAAATGCTGATTTAATGGTTATTTATGACGCAACTCATTTTGGGTTAGCATCACTTCACCAATTAAGAGGAAGAATTGGAAGAGATGGAACTGAATCAACATGTGTTTTAGTATCTGATTCAAATGATGAAGATGATATTGATAAACTTAATGTTTTAGTTAATTCAAATGATGGGTTCTATATTGCGGAAGAAGATTTAAGAAGACGCGGTCCTGGTGAACTTCTTGGTGTGAGACAATCAGGTGTTGCAAACTTCAATTTCGTCAATTTAGTAAATGATTTCAAAATGTTTGAATGCGCCAGAGATGATGCGGCATATATTTTGAAAAACCAAGATAATAGAGATTTCGCAAGAATCTTATATAAAACTCGCAAAATTATCGAAAAAGAGAACAACTTAAATAGTTGATATAAATAACAAAACTATATTACATATTAGTTTTATTTTGATATACGTTCATACAATGGTAAAATATGAACGAGGTTTTTAAATATGAAAATTGTAATTGATACTATGGGCGGAGATAATGGCTCAAGTGCACCAGTCGGTGGAATCTTAAAATTCTTAGAAGAACACAAAGATGTTGAAATCATTGCTGTTGGTGATGAAAACGAATTAGAACAACTTAAGGGTAAATGCGAAATCATTCCATCTACTTCTGTTTTACCTATGGAATGCAGCGTAATGCAAGCCATGAGGGATAAAGAATCATCTATGTACAAGGCTATCGATGCTGTATTAGAACAAAAGGCTGATGCTGTTGTTTCTTGTGGATCTACAGGCGCATTTTTATCTCTTAACACTCTTAAAGTTAAAAAGATTGATGGCGTTTTACGTCCAGCATTAGTTACACCTTTCCCAACAAAAGTAAAAGGCAAATACGTTGTTCTCCTTGATGTTGGTGCATCAAATGAAAATAAACCAGAAGAACTCGCTCAATTCGCAAAGATGGGTCAAGCATATTGTAAAGCTGTCTATAACAATCCAAACCCTAATTTCTACCTTGCCTCAAATGGTAGTGAAGAAGGTAAGGGTTCTCCAGTTGGAAAAGAAGCATACCAACTTTGCAAAGGATATGAAGGCTTCAAGGGATACATGGAAGGCCGTTATGTCTTTAGCGGTGACGCTGATGTTGTTGTCTTTGAAGGATATACTGGTAATGTCTTCTTAAAAGGATGTGAAGGTTTGGCAAAAACAATGTCAGGTATGATTAAAGAATCATTTACATCAAGCTTATCAGCAAAGATTGGCTACTTATTTGCTAAAAAAGGATTCAATAGTTTTAGAGAAACTATGGATTATAAAAAAGTTGGTGGTGCTCTTTTAGTGGGTGTTAACACAATTGCAGTTAAGGCTCACGGAAACAGTACTCCAGATTCATTCTACCACGCTATTGATATTGCATATCGTATGGCGTCAAAAGACACAATTAATCAAATTAAGAAGGAACTTGCATAATGAAAGATTTAAAAGAGTTATTGAAAGTATTCAAAATTGAACCACATGAAATTTCTCTTTTTGAGGAAGCTTTTACGCATCCTTCTTTTAATGCTGATGCTAAAACAAAACATAAAGATTATGAACGTCTAGAATTCTTAGGCGATAGTGTTCTTGATTTCTATGTTGCTGAATTAGCATTTAAAGCTCATCCAGAACTAAATCAAGGCTCCTTAACAAAGTTAAGAGCATCTTTAGTTTCAAGAGCAGGTTTATCAAATTATGCTCGTAAATTTAATTTCCAAGATTATATTCGCGTTGGAAATTCATTTAACTCTGATTTAAGTAAAGCAGATGCTATCTTAGAAAATGTTTTTGAATCATTTATTGGTGCGTGCTACTTAGATCAAGGTTTAAGAGCAGTTAAAAAAGTTATTATTGGAGTGTTCTATCGTGATATTCAAAAATATGACCAAGAAGACTCTATTGACTATAAGTCAAAATTACAAGAAGCAGTTCAATCAGAACATAGAGAATCAGTTTCTTATGAAGTTGTTAAAGAAACAGGACCATCTCATGAAAAACACTTTGTAATCAAAGTTATGTTTGATGGAATTACTCTTGGTATTGGTGAAGGTTCATCTAAAAAGGCTGCTGAACAAATGGCAGCTAAAGATGCTTTATCAAAGAAAGCAGATAAATAATGGGATTACTTAGTTTTTTAAAAGAAAAGATCTTCAAGAAAAAAGAAGATACTCAAACAAATGAAAAATATGTGAAGGGAATGGAAAAATCCCGTCACAATTTTGCGTCTAAATTAGACACTCTTTCTAAGTCATATAAGGCAGTTAATGCTGAATATTTTGAAAAGCTTGAAGAAATCTTAATTGAGGCTGATGTAGGTGTAAATCTTACATTAAGAATTATTGATGAAGTTTTAGAAGAATCAAAAGACAAGAAAATCACTGATCCAAAGCAAATCAATGAACTTCTTGTTGATAAAATGTTCTTAAGTTATGCAATGCAAGGTGGAAACATCACTAATGAACTTTCGTTTAAAGATAATGGTCCAACCGTTCTTTTGGTTAGTGGTGTTAATGGTGTGGGCAAAACAACATCGATTGCTAAACTCGCTAATAGATACATTAAACAAGGTAAATCAGTAATGCTTTGTGCAGCTGATACTTTTAGAGCAGGGGCTGTTGAACAACTTAAGATTTGGGCAGATAGATTACACTGCGAATTCGTCTGCGGTGCACCTAATGCTGATCCTGCTTCGGTTGCATTTGAAGGGGCAAAAGCGGCTAAAGAAAAGAACATTGATTTGTTAATTGTAGATACTGCAGGAAGACTTCAAAACAAGGCTAATTTGATGAGTGAATTATCTAAGATTTCACGTGTTTTAGATAAGGCAATTCCGGGAGCACCTCATGAATCATTCCTTATTATTGACGCAACAACTGGTCAAAATGGTGTCTCGCAAGCAAAGCAATTCTTTGATTGCTCTCCATTAACAGGTATCGTTATCACTAAGATGGATGGAACTTCTAAAGGTGGTATTATCTTAGCGATTCGTGATGAACTCGGAATTCCAGTTCGCTTTATTGGTTTAGGCGAAAGAATGGAAGATTTAGAGGAATTTGATCTCGATAAATACCTCTATGGTTTATGTTTAGGTGAAGAATAATGAAACATGATTTAGAAGAAATGATTCGTGTTAATAGATTACTTTCCTTTTATGGGAATCTTTTAACCGATCAACAAAAAGAAATTATGAAATCATACTATATCTATAATCTTTCCCTTAAGGAAATTGCAGAAGAAAAAGATATTTCAAGAACCGCAGTTAGTGATGCGATCCGTGTCTCAACAAAGAAACTTGAAGAATATGAAAACTCTTTAAAGATTTGTTCTACTTTTGATGAAGAAAAGAAGAATAATCCAGAGTCTAAAGAAATAATTGAAAAATTAGAGGAGAAATTAAAAAATGGCATTTGAGTCTCTTACCGATAAATTCTCCGCGATCTTTAAAAAGATCAAGGGTCAATCTAGATTAACTGAAAAGAACATGGATGACATGCTTAAGGAAGTGCGTATCGCGCTTCTTGAGGCTGATGTTAATTTTAAGG
Organism: Bacilli bacterium; assembly: GCA_024413875.1. Next base: position 1,270 of record JAKSVY010000052.1, on the reverse strand, counting down.
TTGTCAAAGAATTCACAGAAAACGTCAAACAAAAAGCTATTGGTGAACAAGTCTATTTAAAGCTTAACCCATCTCAAATGGTTGTTAAGATTGTTCATGATGAACTTGAATCATTGCTTGGCAGTGGTGAATCTGAAATCAATTATCAAAAGAATAAACCAACTGTCATTATGCTTGTTGGTTTACAAGGTTCAGGTAAAACTACATCTGCTGGTAAGTTAGGTTATTTAATGAAAAATAAACTTAACAAGAAAGTTTTATATGCTGCTTGTGACGTTTATAGACCTGCTGCTATTGACCAATTAAGTCAAATTGCTGATCAATTAAAAATTGATATCTATCAAAAAGGCACAAATGCTAATCCAGTTGATATTGCAAAAGAAGCTAGAACAAAAGCCTTTAATGATCACTATGATGTTTTAATCGTTGATACTGCTGGTCGTCTTCAAATCGATGAACCATTAATGAAAGAACTAAATGATATGTCATCAGAAATTACTCCTGATGAAATCCTTCTTTTAGTTGATGCCATGTCAGGTCAAGACGCTATCAATGTCGCCCGCTCATTCAATGAAAAGCTTAAATTAACCGGTGTTATTATGTCAAAACTTGATGGTGACGCTCGTGGTGGTGCCGCTTTATCGATCAAACATTTAACTGGAATTCCTATTAAATTCTCAGGTATTGGTGAAAAACTCACTGACTTAGATATCTTCCACCCAGACCGTATGGCGGATCGTATCTTAGGCATGGGCGATGTCATGACTCTTGTTGAAAAAGTCCAAACAGAAATCGACCAAAAAGAAGCTGCAAAAGCTGCAAATAAGATGATGAATGGCCAATTCACTTTAGTGGATATGCTCGATCAACTTAAACAAGTTAAGAAGTTAGGCAACTTAGGTGGATTAATGAAAATGATTCCTGGTATGCCAACAATTACTGAAGAACAACAAGCTCAAGCTGAAAGAGAAATGAAAACTTTTGAAGCTATTATGAACTCAATGACTGAAGAAGAAAAACTTCATCCAGAAATCTTAAAGAATTCTCGTAAGGTTAGAATTGCAAGGGGATGTGGTAAGACCAACCAAGACATCAATAGAATGCTCAAGAAATTTGAACAATCTAAAGAGATGATGAAGAGAATGCAACAATATAAAAAATCCGGCCGTCTTCCTCCAGGAATGGGCGGAATGGGCGGACTCGGATTTTAATTCGATAAACTCTATTTAGTGAATTTATGCCCTTTCTCAAGGGCTTTTTTCATCCAATC
>JAKSVY010000051.1 GCA_024413875.1 Bacilli bacterium | reverse complement strand
GATGGTTATCACCATGTTTATCATTATCATGAATATGTAATGCTTGAAGTCTAGGACCTAAAGCCTTAATCATCTCTACTGCAGAAGTATTACATACATCTAATTCAGCGTGCCCGATGTCTAAGCATGCAACAACACATTCATCATTAAGTGTGTCAATAAATTTTACAAATCCTTCTGGAGTCGATGTGCAAATCGGAACTGGTTTTCCATTTTTATACGCGATTACATTTTCAACAGCAATTTTAATTCCACACTCTTTCGCTACAGGTATAAAACCTTTAAACATTTCAATATTTTCTTCAAAAGAGAGGTCTTCTGCTGGGTGAATTACAATTTCTTTAGCACCCATAACTGATGCAGTTCTTATGTCTTTTTTAATGTAATCAATTCTTATTCTATTTGTGTCTTCATCGTTACCTGCGCAAAAGAAAGCATGTGATTGTTCGCAAATAAGTCCTATCTTATCTGCGTATTCTCTAAGTTCTTTTGCCTTTTCTAGATAGTCTTCATCAACACCAATGTGCTCGGTAACACCTTTCCAAAATAAGGTAAGATCAAAATATTCAAAACCACATGATTTGATAAGATCTAATACTTTCTTATCATCACCAATGCGATATAAACATCCTGTATCGATTACAATTTTTCTTGCCATATTAAATGTGGAATACTGCTTCCATATCCTTAACAATAACTTTGATTTGTCCGATTGGGTAAGCAGTCTTCATATCATAACCAACATATGCCCAATCTTCTTTTGTTAATGTGAATTCAACAACTTGTGATTCACCCTTATTTAAATGAATACGTTTGAACGCTCTAAGTTTCTTTACACAAGGAGCTACCATAACGTTTGATAAACTTCCTGTATAAACAAGAACAGATTCATCTGCATCATAATCACCAGTGTTAGCGACTTTAACGCTTACTTTATACTCATCATTAACTTTTTCTACTTTTAAGTCACTATATTCAAATGTTGTGTAAGATAAACCTGCTCCAAATTCGAATAATGGTTCTTTATCAGAGAAGACATAGTCTTGTCCGGCTTTTTCATCGTTTCCAGAACGATCATATAATCCTCTTAATGGTTTTCTATTGTAGAAAATAGGGATTTGGCCAACAGTGCGAGGAATTGTGAATGTCATCTTACCTGATGGAACAACATCGCCTGCGATAATATCTGCGATTGCTCTATTACCTTCCATACCAACACCAAAGCAATAGATTAATGCAGAGATATCATCTAATTCTTCAGTTAATGAACATGGTTTTCCTTCATAGATTAAGAAAACAATTGGAGCCTTAGCTTCTTTAAGTGCTTTAAAGACTGTTTTTTGTGACTTGCAAATGCAAATATCATCTGTGTCATAACCTTCATTCGATGTACAAGCATCTGGAAGGTTAACAGGGTTATTAGCACCACCATTTTCACCACCAGAATATCCTTGAGCATTGTTTCCGCCTGCAAAGATAACAACATCTGCCCATGTATTAGCAAGCTCAACTGCTTCTTTAATTTGTTCATTATTAACATTCATAAAGTTACAACAAGGAATAACCTTAACGTTATCTTTACCGTATTTATTAATGAATGCTTCGTGAGTCTTAACTGCTTTTGCGGCAGAACATGTAAATTCATGCTTACCATCTTGAGCGAATGGGAAATAACAAATACCACCTAATTGGGCAATCATTGAGTTAGGACCAACAAGCAAGATATTCTTCTTTTCTTTAAATGGAAGAATTCCATCATTCTTAAGTAATACCGCACCTTTAGCTTCAATTTCATAAGTTAAATCATGTGCTTCTTTAGTTCTAATATTAAATTCATCAACTTCTGGAACATAAGGATTATCAAATAAACCTAATTTGAATTTATTTGTTAAAACACGACGGACTGCAGTGTTAATTCTTTCAATATCAACTTCGCCAGATTCCACCATTTCCTTCATTTGAGGACCATAGGCATCTCTAGCACATGCTTCAATATCAATATTTGCATCAAGGAAAATCTTTCCAAGAACATATTCACTACGATTAACCATTTGATGGCGGTGCCAACAAATACCTGTTAATCCATAGTCAGTAATAACATCGCCAGTAAATCCTAATTCTTCACGTAAAACTTTAGTCATCCAAAGTGGATCAACACCAGCTGGAACCCCATCAACTTCGTTATAGCAGTTCATAACACCCATTGCGCCAGCCTTAATACATTCAGCAAATGATGGGAGGAAATATTCTCTCATTTCACGTTCACCAATGTGTCCTGAGCCTAAATTAAGGCCGCCTTCTGGCATAGAATATCCAATATAGTGCTTAATAGTGGCTTCAATGCCTTCAGCTTGAAGACCTTTAACAATTTCTGCACCAAATTTACCAACAAGATATGGATCTTCACCATAATCTTCACCACTTCTACCCCATCTTCCATCACGGAGCAAATCAACGTTTGGAGAATATACTCTATTAAAACCTAATGTTTTTAATTCTTTACCTTCAATACGGGCCGCTCTTGCTGCAAGAGATAAATCAAATGTTGCGGCTAACGCACCATTTGATGGGAAAATAGTTGTGTAAGGTGTTGGAGCACCATGAACACATTCAGTCGCAATATATGCTGGGATTCCTAAACGAGTTTCTTCAACAGCGAACTTTTGAATTCTGTTTAACTGAGCGATAGTGAAACTAACGAAAGTATAGAACTCACTATGAATTTTGTTTTCGCCTTTTTTGATAAATTCAAGTTCTTCTTCAGGTGTGTAAACACATCCAAAACAATGCATTTGCTCTAACTTTTCATCAAGAGTCATTCTTGAAAGTAAGTCTTCAACTCTTTCAGGAATTGAGCATTTCGCGTCTTTATATTTCATAAGGATATATCCTCCAATATAGATATTAATATTATAACACTAGGAATATTAATATTAAACCCAGTTTAATAAATACAATTATCTTTAAAAAGATAAAAGCAACACCATATCTATGTAATAGACATAATGTTGCAATCTTTTCATATATTAATTATTTATTAAGGTAATACGCATGTGTGTGAGCAACGTGACCATATTTATCTTTAACAGTGATTCTAAAGTATACTTCACCACCAAAGATTTTAAAGTCAGCTTTAGTTAAGTCTTCACCGTGATAGTGTCTAAATGTTCTATTGTATCCAACAAAGATAATGTCAGTAGCCTCACTGCATTCAACATAAATCTTTTCATCATCTGAATCGATATAGAGTGATTTGATAATTGGACCTGATGAAGCATAGATATTTCCGTTTTCCATCGCAGTTAATACTTCATCATAAGTTAACTCATCTACACCGATATAGTTAAATCCACCAAACGATCCTTCAAAACCACCTTCATAGTTATGGTTATCATCACCCATCGTACAGCAGATTTTATGGCCTTCTCTAACCATATCATCATAAATGTTAATACAATATTCTGCACCAGTTTCAATCTCGGTTAAGTAATTTAGGATTTCTAAGCCCCATAAACCTTTAAGATTAATATAATCTTCTCTTGTGTTTAAAGACCAGTTAGGATGGTTAAATTGCACTAAAAATCCTGCTTTGTTCGCTCTATCAATAGTCTCTTGAATGCTTTCAGGAGTGAATACTCTATGATAGCCATCATATTGGATAATATTAGGTGCATATTTTTGACGGTTATAATCAGAGAAATTTTCTTCAGATGCACCTGGATGAACAACATTATGAGGATCTTTAGAAAAGAGATTTAAATGCATTACTCTTAAGTCTCTCCAAATTGGTTTTCCTTCATAATCAACATATGTTTCATTAGCAGGTTTTTCATAGTCATTAATTGAATATTCCACTGCTGTAATTGCAACGAAATTTTCATCAGTTAAATGACTTACATCAAAGATAACTTCATGGTCAGTATATGCAACAATGCTATAGCCTTGTTCCATGTAATATTTTTTAATTTCTTCAGGAGTAAAATAACCATCTGAATGGGTGGTGTGACAGTGTAAATTTGCTTTACACCACTTTTTATTTGGGTCGATAAGATATGTTTTCATACTTATATGATACTACATTGAAAGTCTTTATTAACATTAAATTATTAAGAAAACAAAATGTTGTAAATAAACATTCTAATGATATGGAACATAATTTAACATAAATACCATTTTTTATAATAATTCAAAAAGTAACTCTTTAGAGTTAAATTAATTTTTAAACTGGGTTTAATTTAAACATTGAAAAGCTTTGTTTATTTTAATATTATATAAATATAAATAACGCCTAACGTACATAAGGAGGATTGTTATGAAGAAAGAAAAATTTTTATTATTAGGATTAACATCCACTGTCGTTTTAAGTGCCGCTATCCTTGCTGGAAATTTCCTTGGTTCAAAAGGATTAAATGTTGCTGCTGATGCTACAACATATTCAATGGTTCTTAACAAAGACAACAAATTAACAAATGAAGAAAATGCTAATAAAGAATTTGTAAGAAATACAGCAGGTGGAAACCCAATCACATTCAAGACATTTGGCGGAGGAAGCTTTGTTTCTACTGACAACAACTTCGCTCAAGCTCGTGATAAAAACGGTTGGTTCTATAACGATACTGCTATCACAGGTTTATATAAGATTGTAATTAAGAGCACTAATGCAAGAAAATATAAGATTAGTTATGGCGAAACAAAAGCTTATGAATATGAAACTGATGAAATCACTGGTTCAGGTGAAGGTGTCACAATCAACTTAGCTAGAAATGAAAACATTAAATTCTTCAAATGGGAAGCTACAGAAGCTGCAAACAACTGGCTTGGAAGTATTGAATTATTCTATACATGTGGTACTGGTCTTGCTGAACGTGGAACACAATTTGCAGCCGGTGAAAGCTATACAATCAACACAGATAAAGCTTACTCAATGACAGCCGATTCAGTTAATGTTGATGTCAAATTCACTTCTGATTCTAGTAAGAAAATCAACGTTATGCTCTTCGGAAGCGAGAGTTGGGATCACTACGCTGGATACTACGGTTTATATCCATCAACAAAAACTGGTGACTTTGACGGTATCACAGTAACTTCATTAACCGATGGTTACACAAGATTCACATTTAACTTAGCTCAACTTAGAAAATTTGATGGTAACGGTTCAAATACCACTGCAACATTCACTACAGTAACTAGATTATACATTCGTGGTGGATGGTCAGATGCTACTGGTTATATTGATGTCACTCCAACAGTTCCTGTAGTTGCAAATCGTGGTGCAGCATTTACTGCCGGAAAAGATTATTCAGCAGATACAAATCTTCCAGTCGCAACAGGTACACTTGTATTTGATATCAGATTCACTACTGACCCAGCAACAACAAAGATTTCACTCATGCTTGGTGATGGATGGAGCAACTACTTCGGATACTTTGATTTCACAACAACTTCTACTACTGGTTGTTACGATGGATTCACAGTATCTAAAACAGCTGATGGTTACACAAGATGCACAATTAATCTTAACCAATTAACTAAAGTTGGTGGCGGATCATCAATCGAAAACATTAACAACATTACTTTATTCTACATTAGAGGTGTATGGACTACTGCTAGTGGTTATGTTGATGTAATGCCTTCAATCTAATCAGATTAACTAAACACGAAAATCTCCCGTAAAAAGGAGATTTTTTATTTTCTTTATTTAACAACGAAAAAAGACCAGACTAGCTGGTCTTTCCCTTCATCACACAAGTCACGCACCGCTGATATACCTCACGATATATCTTGGCCTAGCGTTTCCGGATAGAGAGTACTCTATCTTTTGCCATCTTTTTAGCATCCCACATGGTTTGTTCCAAGTTTACTTTGGACTTTGTTTAATGTGGCACTGTAAGTTCAGCATAGGCTTAGCATTACTGTTAAGTGTTAGCTAACTATTGCGGAATTGTTCCGCCTTTTTTGCTGTCTAGGTGGATCAGACTCGGTAGGTCATGTTTCTTAATGCATCCATTAAGATATAATCTACGTCATAGTCTCGTTCACTTAACTCGTCTTCATCCTTGCGGGTGATTTCTTTATTAAGTGCCTTAGCAGACTTCCATCTGCCTTCCACTTTTCAGTTGATTCGGCTCCCATCATTTCTTTGCTTATTTCTAAGTATTTCTTTGATGTTCGTTGTTTCCTTTCCTAAGTGGGTTAACCTTAATTTCTTAGGGTTAATCGGAGGCTTAGGTGGAGAATCATAACTGCTTATGATTCAGTCAACTGGTCAGCTTGTTACCTGCATGGTGTCTTTCTTTGTAGAATTGCTTCTAAGATCGAGTCATACCAGTAGGTAATTTGGTTTGCTTGAAGGCATTTATCCAATCGCTTGGATATTTGCTTTGGGCAACATCAAGATTGGTAAGATCTTGATTGCTTTCCGATGGGTTCCAGCGGTTTATTTCATTTATCTCAAGAGATATTTGACTATCACCGTTTTGATTTCTTAAGTAGCGTTTCAGAGTTTCTTTTTCAAGATATCCACTCGTTTTACTTAATTACCATTTGTGAGGAAGCTTGTTTCCTTACTGGGGAAGTAGTTTTTCCTTTTACCAACATCTTGCGGTGTTGGCCATCGGTAAGATGGTTTCCTTAGTTTTTCTTAATTAGGTGTTTCCCTCACGAGATCTTTAATTTTTGATACGCTAAGTTGTGATGTACTCGTTTATCTTCATCAGGCACTGAACATAGTTCAGTGTTGTGCTCTTTCGATCACCCCTTTTGAAGTGCGAGTGAGAAAATATTATTACTTTATAAAACAAGTGTCAACAACTTTTTTTATATTTTTTTCACATTTTTTCTTTTATTCTAATGAATAAGATTTTTTAACATTTTTAAAAATAATTTTCCAATGCGTATACGCGCGAAAAAATCTCTATTTTCTCATTAAAAATTAATTAAAAAGTAATATAATTTCATTCGTTATGACACACGAATTATTAATGCAAATCATTTATCAAGGAATTGGAGTTATTGCTCTTATATTAAGTGCCCTATCTTTCCAATTTAAAACTGTAAAGAAGATATTGCTTGTTCAAGGGACTGGAAGTATCTTCTGGTGTGTCCACTTCTTACTAGGTGGCGCATACGCTGCATGCATTATGAATGCACTATGTGTTATAAGATCAATCGCATACATATTCATTACTAATAAAAAAGCGCGTTGGGCGTTCACGGGTGTTATATGTGCGTTATTTATAGGTGCGGGCGTATTGAGTGTTTTGCAGTTTAATGAATTGTGGTTTATTGCAGTGCTTACTGGTTCAGCTTCTATCGCGGGTAACATCTTCTTTTCACTCGAAAACGAAAGAATATATAAGTATGTTCAACTTGGATATATCTCGCCTTGTTGGATGTTTAATAACATTTGGTATATGTCAATCGGAGGAATTCTCTGTGAATCATTCAATATCGTTTCGGTAATCGTGTATATTATTAGAACAAGTATCAAAAAGAAAACAAATAAAAACGAAGAATTAAAAAGTGGACAAGATTAATTTATGTCCACTTTTAATTTGTTAGATAATCTTAAATATTTTTCTAAGAACAAATTCTGCAAATAAGGAATTCGCCCAACCAAACCACGCTCTGGTATATATCTTAGGATCATCAATATTAATGCTTTCATGCATACGTTCAGTTCCATCATCTGTACTTAATAGATATTCGAGGCATCTTTGAATCTCTTCTTCATCGTTTGATGTAAGTCCTTGCATAATAACCGCTAAAGGCCAAACGGTTCTCAATGGTGTATGAGGACTTCCGATTCCTTTGATACATTTTCCTTCGTAATAAAACTTGTTGTTACTTGATAAGATGTTTTTACGAGTGTTTTCATAAATCTCTTTATCAAGATATGGATATTCTAAATATGGAATACTTAATAAACTTGGAATGTTAGCGTCATCATTCATAGAATAGCCATCATAGCAATCTGTTTCAGATATATAAACATCACCAATACCTTCAACATATTTGATTCCGTATTTTTCAATACCATCTCTTACTGATTTACAAATATCAGCGCAAATATCAGCGTATTTTTTATTGTTTAGTTCCCCTTCAAATAATTTTTGAAGTTTAAATAATACAGATACTAAGAACATATTATCTGGAATATGGTAATGGTATTCGCAAACATCATCACTAGGCCTAAAACCACTCCACACTAAACCATAGTTATTTGGATTAACTTTATTTGGTTTACATTCAATTCTTTGTTTTTCTGTGTGAGTAAAGTGAAAAAAGTATTCTGATTTTTCTTCGTGATTTTGTTCGATATCAATAGTGTTTAATATTTGATCAAAAGCTTTATAGAACAACTCATTAAAGATAGTTATGTCTTTAGTGAATTCATAATATTTAGTAATTAAAAATAATGGATAGCAAAGTGAATCTAATTCGAATTTTCTTTCCCAAACAATGCTTGAATGTGGGTTGGTCACCACTACTTTATCCCATTCACCCCAATCGCCTTCATTGCATTTAAATGCATTGGCATATGGATCAATCAAAATCATTCTTAATTGTCTTTTGATTAAACCCTTAATTATTTTTTGAATTTCTGGTTCATCCGCAAAAGGCAAATAGTGCATTACTTGCGCAGAAGAGTCTCTTAACCACATTGCAGGAATGTCGCCTGTAATTAAAAACACCTCATCATCAACAAATTTAATTGCTCTATTTTTTGTATCAAAAAAACAATTGTTAAAAGTGTTAATTAAATGAGTGTTTTTTGTTTTATTTGAAATAACGTTTGTCAATTCACTTATTTTGTATTGCATAAGATTATTTGTTTTATTAACTATTTTGCGCAATTATTCTTTTAATTTCTTTGATAATAACTCGATAATCGAATTTTGATAAATCAGTTACATCTGCTTCAATAAGTGGCCCATTTGCTTCAAATGTGTTATATCCTCTAGTTTCAATATCTTCCATATATTGTTCGATAGTTTTTCTTGTTGGGTTATCTCTCATTGAACCGCGCTTTTCAGGATAACAGTCATTAACAACATGACCTCTATGACGTGTTCCACTTAAATCTCTAGCAACGTATCTTTTATAAATTACATCAGGATCTCCAGTTAATCTAACTGTGATTGCAGTATATTCATATTTATTAAGTAAATCATATAAGCCTTCTTTTGAAGAGTTTTCAAAGTTATTATCCAAGATAAAAAGATTACCTTCCTTCATTGATTCTTCGGCATCAGCATACATCATTTCCATTGCCATAGTGCCTAACTTCACTTTTTCCGCTCTACTTTTAAATCCGTATGTATCAAATAAGATTTCTTTATATTCATCTTTTGCAAAACAACGAATATTAAAATAACTAGATATTTTTAATGCAACCGCGCTTTTACCAGCGCCAGGCATACCTGTAATTAAAATGCAGTATTTCATATTAATTATCTACGAATAAGTTCGCCATCATTGAGTCTAGATTCTTCAGCAGCGATAGCCATTAAGTGAGATTCAATTGAGTTTTCTAATGATGTGTTAGCAGGTGCGTTTCCGTTAACAATATCATATAAAGTCTTAACCATAGATGCGTCACCACCGCCGTGTCCACCAGAAACATCAGGAAGACCAGAGAATGGAATTTCTTCTTTTGGTTTACCATATACTTTTAAAACAAGTTTTTGATTTTCTTCATCAAGATCTAATTCGCCTAATGTTCCATGGAACTTGTAGATACGTCCATGTGCTCCTGTAAATGCTGTCATACAAAGGTTAGCAGTTACACCATTCTCAAAGAGAATGTTTGTTTCTTGATGATCAACAACGTCGTTATCACATGCAAAAACACATCTTCCATAAGGGCCATTTTCATAAGCTTTTCTAATGCCTTCTTCTGTGAGTACTTCATCTGTGCAAACAACGTTTTGTGGCCACATTTGCTTTGGAGAACCAGCATCTTTCCATCTTTGGATATAACCCCATTCTGCACTATAGACACATGATGATTTATATTTACAATCTTTACATCTATCACTTGCACCTTCAGGTTGATTTTCTTTTTTAAAATAAGTTAAAGAACCAATTGATGAAATAGTTTTAAATTTTGATTTAGCAAACCATTGGAGTAAATCCATATCGTGGCAGCACTTTGCCATAATCATTGGAGATGTTTCTTCACTTCTTCTCCAGTTACCGCGAACATAACTATGTGCTTGGTGCCAGAAAGTAACTTGTTCAATCGCGTGAATATCAACTAATTGACCAATCTTACCTTCATCAATCATCTTCGCTGCCATTGTGTATGCTAGAGCATATCTTAATACATGGCAAACTAAGACTTTACCACCATATTTCTTTTGAGCCTCTAATAATCTAAAGCATTCTGATTTTGAATATGTAATTGGTTTTTCAACTAAAACGTCATAGCCAACACTTAAAGCTGCAATACAGTTTCTAACGTGATCTTGGTCTTGAGTTGCAACAATACAAATATCAGCGCGTTTTTCCTTAAAGAATTCATTTTCATCAAGGAAAAGATT
>JAKSVY010000050.1 GCA_024413875.1 Bacilli bacterium | reverse complement strand
ACTATTTAACAAAGATCACCAACATTGTTAATGATGTCAAAACAAGAAGATAAAGAGCACATTTGTGTTCTTTTCTTTTTGACAACCTGCAACTTATGCCGCTATTTATCTCAAATGTGTCTAGTAAAATACCACAAATGTGTCTAGTAAAATACCACAAATGTGTCTAGTAAGTGTTGACAAATTAAAAATTTGGAATACAATTTAAACAAGGTGATTGTGATGAAAGAATATAAAAAAAGAATTATTGATGACATCTTAGATTTAAAATTGGAAGCCTTTGGTGGTGTTTTAATTGTTGGACCTAAAGGTTGTGGCAAAACAACATCAGCTAAGCAAAAATCGAAAAGTATCATTGAATTCCAAGATGAAGATTTTCGCGAAGGATTATTAAGTGTGGCTGAAACAGCACCATCAAAATTGTTAATTGGTGAAAATCCAAGATTATTTGATGAATGGCAAGATGCTCCAAAAATTTGGGGTGCAGTTCGTAAATCAATTGATGATAGAAATGAGTCTGGGTTATATATTTTAACAGGCTCTTCGACAGCGAATGTTGAAACTCCTCATACAGGGACAACCAGAATATCGACATTAAAAATGTATCCTATGAGTTTATATGAGAGTGGCGAATCTTCAGGTACCGTTTCTTTGCTTGAATTGTTCAAAACTAAAAACTTGGAATTTGTAGAATCCAAATTAACTATGGACGCATTAATTTATGCTGTATGCCGTGGTGGATGGCCTAGATCTTTATATAATAAAACCGTTCAATCACAATTAGAAATCGCAAATGACTTATTCTATCAAACGTGTAATAGAGATATTTCAAGAATTGATGGAGTAAAAAGAAATCCAAAATTAGCAGAAAAGATTTTAATGTCTTACGCGAGAAACATATGTACATTAGCTGAAACAAAAACAATCTTTAGCGATGTTAATGCTACTATGGATCTTGCAAAGCAAACATACTATGACTACATTCAAGCCTTAGAAAAATTATATATTATTGATGATATACCTGCTTGGTGTCCCTCTATAAGATCTAAAGAATCGATTAGAGCAAGCAATAAAAGGAACCTAGTTGATCCATCTATTGCTGTTGCGGCATTAGGCATTACACCTGAATACTTTAATACTGATTTTAAAACATTAGGATTCCTATTTGAATCATTATGTATCAGGGATTTGAAAATATATTCATCGAAGATGAATGGGCAAATTTCCTACTATCATGATAGATATGGACTGGAAGCTGATGGTGTCCTCCATTTAAAGGATGGAAGATACGCTTTATTGGAATTCAAATTAGGAACAAAAGAAATCGAAGAAGGTGCAAAACATTTGTGCGAGATAGAAAGACTAATTGCTGAATTCAACAAAAAAGAAACTCAATGCCCTTTAAGACTCCCGGACTTAAAAATCATTATCACTGGTGGTCAATATGGATATAAAAGAGATGATGGGGTATTTGTCATCCCAATCGGATGCCTAAAAGATTAATGAGATAGAACTACCAATTATTTAAAGAAAGGAATCAATAAAAATATGAAAACATATACAAAATTATTAACAACATTATTATTAACAACTCTCTTTTTAACTGCTTGTGGTGGTAAAACTGGTTCTAGTAGTGAAAACAAAGAACAACCTTCAACAAACACTCAAACAACTGGAACTGATATTACTCCAGGAACAGACACATCCTCAACTAACACTGATATAGTAGATGAAAACATTGAACTTACTGAAGTTATTGATGATGTAGTGTATAAATCAAACACAACTACAGGTTCTGAGTCATTCCCTAGTGGTGGACTAGGAACATTTGAAAACAATGTTTTGTCTTTATCAAACTTAACAGGTGGAGATTCAATCTCATTCTTAGTCGATATTTCAAATGATTCTACAACATCATTCCTTTATAGACGTTCTATCAAGGTTATCGAAGATAATGGTTTATTTAATTTACTTCAATTTGAATTAAATAATGAGAAGTTAATTCTTGGACACACTGCATACGCTAGAAAAACAGCATCTTGGAGTGGTGAAAACTATGATTTAACAATCACTCTTCCTAAGGGACTTGAAGATTCTGTAAAAAATAGATCATGTAAAATTGAAATCTCATATGAAACATTATCTTCAGGAACTGAATATTCAAAATACTCAGTAAATCAAGATACATTTACTAGCTTTGATAGCGCAGTTCAATCTGTCACTAACGGAAGCACTCTTACATTAAATGAAAATGTAAATATTCTTACTGATTTTGCGACAAGAGGATATTCAGTAACATTCCCAAGTACTGCATCAGAATTAACAATTGAAGGTAATGGAAACTCAATTAGATTCGGTGGAACTTATTCCGCTAATATAAATCCAAATTCTGGCAATGGCTCTCCAGCTGGATTTACATACTCAAATCTTTCTGGCTCATCTAGAATGGCTCCAGGAAAGAAAATGACTATTAAGAATGTTCATTTTTATAATGAAAAAGAATATTCTGCTATTCAATATCCTGAAAGAGTAGTGTCATATATGTATTTCTTTGCAGAAAATACCACTTTTGAAAACTGCACATTTGATAATGGTGTTGTAGTGTTCGGAAACGTTAAGTTTACTAATTGTACATTCACAGTTGATAAAACAAATATGTATAACGTATTCGTTGATCACGAAAAAGGTGAGGCTACAACAACTACTGTAGAAGCTACTGGTTGTAATTTCCTTGCTGAAAATACAGCGTATGGAGACTTTAAAACCGCTGGTGAAAATGGTTCAACAATCAACCTAACATTGAAGAATAATTTATTCAAAAATGATACATCTAAGTCTGCTGCATACATTAATGGTAAAACATATGTAACAGCGTCAAACAATACATATGTTGGTCTCAATTCTAATGGAATTGTTTCAAAAGGTAGTGAATGCACCCTTAATGGTGAAACAATGGTAGCAGGGCAATCATACGAGATTTAGTAAAAACTCAATGATATTACTCAAGCAAGCATTGTAATTGGTGCTTGCTTTTTATTTTTTTAATAAAAATCTTGCGGGGGGGGTTATATATTTTAATATTTGTTTATTGATAATAAGGAGAAATTTTTATGGCAGTTAAAATATGCCCTGAATGTGGTGGCAAGGTTGCAATGTCTAAAAATGTTTGCATCCACTGTGGCCACGAATTTAAAGATACTAAAAAATGTCCTGAATGTGATGCTGAAGTAGGTGCGAATGCATCAACGTGCCCTGAATGTGGACATGAATTTACTGAAAATGCTAATCCATCAGTAGGAGCATCAGTTGCACAAAGCAACACACAACAAAACCCTGTTAACACTCAAAAGGCTGTTAATTCAGTTGTTTGTAAACAATGCGGCAGTGGAGATACAACAAAGATTGATGACTACACATATAAATGTAATATGTGTGGCACAATCATATCTCTTCCTAGACCTGACACAAACATTACAAACATCAACTCGTTCGTTGGAAGTGTTGATGATATTCCTGTTTATCAAGTTAAGCAAACTTTGACAGAAAAAGAATTTGTTAGAAAAACAGTTCTTGAACTTGCTAATAAAGGCAATGTTTCTGCTCGTTTCTTAGAGTCATATCACGCTTCTAGTGAAGCAGTTAAAAAAGCTTATATTACATTTGCTGAAGTTCCATATTCTGTAGATGTTTCATATTCTTGTCAAATTGGTACAGATTACAAAGTTACATATGGCGATGGAAAAACAAAAACTGAAACCAAATGGGAATCGTTCTCTGGTAATGGTTCTGATGGTGGTATCGCCTTTATGTGTACTTATGGTACCGAAACAAAGATTGATTTTGTAACACCAATTTACTATAAGTCATCTAATGATGAATATATACCTTTCCAAGAGGAACAAGTATATCCATTAAAAAGACGTGTTGATAGAAGTGTCCAAGAATCAGAAAAGAAATCAAAAATTGATGAACTTGCTAGAAAATGTAAAAGCGAACTTCCAGGCCACAAAGTTGATGGATGGAGATATACAGGACGTTGCAACTTTGATCCAGTTGATACATTCTATTATGTTCCATCTTTTAACCTAGAAGGAACATCAAATGGTCATTCAGTAATTTTTGCTATGCCTGCTATTGAACACGGGCATATCTTTACATATTTCCCTGAAGGTGACACTGTTGTTAATGAGGGTGGAAGAACTCAACCTACAAAGAAAACTGCTAAGGCAGAATTTAAACAACATAAAACAATGTTTGCATTAACTCTTGTAGCGTTAATTATTGGTTTTGTGGTTACTGGAGTATCAATTGTTCTATCATCTGCATTAGGAAATTTCTTAATTCTAATTGCATCACCAATTGGATTAGGTACAGGAATTTCGATGGTGGTCATAAGATCAGTAATTACTAAGAAAATCCTTAATAACCAAACATTAGCGTTTAAAAACGAAAAAGCTGAAGCGTGTGTTAAGTGTTTAGAAGAAAATCAACTCGCACCATTAACAGATGAAGAAAAATCATCTATTGATGCTTCTTCAATGAATAAGAAAGTGATCAAAGATAAAGTCAACATTATAGTAGCTTCATCATTATTAGGAGTGTCCGTTCTTTCATTGGTATTAACTGCTATTCCATATGGAAGAATTAACTTTGGTGGTGGAAGCCATCAAAGCGGTAGCACTTCAACTCAAGGCGGTAGTACTTCATCTAAAGAATATTATTTATCTATTAGTTCTGATAATTCATCAATGGGTATTGTAACAGATAATAGTGGTTATTATAAAAAAGGTTCTTGGGTTGAAGTCTATGCTCAGGCTTATGATGGATATTCATTCACAGGTTGGTATGAAGGCTCAACAAAAGTATCATCAAACGGAGCATACACATTTTATATGCCGGCTAATGACTATTCTTTAGTAGCGAAGTTCTCGACAAATAAATATTCATTAACAGTCACAAGTGGAGACACATCAAAAGGTACAGTGTCAGGAAGTGGATCTTACGCATATAACTCATCAGTAACAGTTACTGCGACTCCTAAAACAGGCTGCTCATTCACAGGTTGGTATGAAGACTCAATAAAAGTATCATCAAACACAACATGCACATTTAAAATGCCGGCTTATGACTATTCTTTAGTAGCGAAGTTCTCGACAAATAACTATTCATTAACAGTCACTAGTGAAGATACCTCAAAAGGCACAGTATCTGGCAGTGGAACATATGCATACGATTCATCAGTTACAGTTACTGCAACACCAGTAGAACATTATGCATTTACGGGTTGGTACAATGAATCAAACAAAGTTTCGGATGATGTTTCTTATACATTTAATATGCCTGCTAATGATTATTCTTTAGAAGCAAAATTTAAATTAGACACAGTCGTTTATGGCTTTTACCCTCAAACACATGTATCAGATGAATCATTAGTATCAGCTCTTAATTCATTAACAGCATCTTCAATTAATGAAAATGGATATTATTCTTACAATGAAAATCTTTATTATCCATATGTTGCGAACCCAACTGAACATCCATATTATTCATGTAAATTTGAGGATGGAACATTAATTTCGCGTGGCAACAAATATTGGTTTAAAGTTGAACCAATTGAATGGAAAGTTCTTGATGATAATAATGAATACTTTATTTCATCAGCAAAAATTCTTGATGCTCATAGACATAACGAATCCTATGACGGCACAAAATTAAGAACAGATTATCAAGGTAATACTGGTGAAGCTTACGCTAATAACTATAAATATAGCGAAGTTCGTTCATGGTTAAACACTGATTTCTATAATGCGGCGTTCTCAAGTGATGACACTTTAATTAAAACAACTGAAGTGGATAATTCGGCATCTACAACGTTTTCTGATGCAAATAAATATGCTTGTGAAAACACTAACGATAAAGTTTTCTTATTAAGCACTAAAGACTTATACAATTCATCTTATGGATTCGATAGCAATGATTCTAGAAAATGCAAACCAACTGACTTTGCTTTAGCTAGAGGAGTACAATGCAACTTAAGTTATGATGTTGGGGATTACTGGACACGTTCTCCTGATGACTACTATTCCTACTCCGACGATGCTAGGTACGCGTGCTTTGTCAGCGATGGCGGCTACCCCACCCACTACGATTGGTACTTCGTCGACCGCTCCTGCATAGGGGTCCGACCAGCTTTAAAACTAACGCTTGATTAACAATTAAGGCAAGATAATACTCAGTAATTGCATATAGTTAACGCTATATGCTTTTATTTTTTAGACAATCTTATATAATAAAGTCGTTTCAAAGTTATGAAAAAGTTATTTAAGCATCTAGGTAAATATAAACTTGAATGTGTCTTAGGACCTCTCTTTAAGCTTCTTGAAGCTTGTTTTGATTTACTTGTTCCTGTCATCATGACTTATCTTATTGATGAAGGTATTAACAAAAACAATGTTCCATTCATTTTAAAGATGGGTGGTGTTTTATTAGCTTTAGCGGTGGTGGGATATATATCTTGTATTACCGCTCAGTACTTCTGTGCGAAAGCCGCAACAGGATTTTCTGCATCAGTAAGACAAGAATTATATGAAAAGATGGAAAAACTATCTTTCTCATCTCTAGATGAACTTGGTCAATCAACATTAATGACTAGACTCACTAATGACATTCAAGCATTACAAAATGGTGTTAACCTTGCTTTAAGATTATTCCTTAGATCACCTTTCATTATCTTAGGTGCCGCTATTATGGCAACTGTTGTATCTAAGAGTTGGATTATTGGTGTTATCTTTGCGGGAGTCATCATTGTTGCCTTTATCTTAGTGTTCGCTATTATGCTTTGGACAATCCCAAAATATAAAGTAGTGCAAGGTAATGTTGACGAAGTAGTTAAACTTACAAGAGAAAACTTAACAGGTGTTCGTGTTGTAAGAGCATTCTCAAAAGAAGATTCATCAATTGAAAACTATAACGATAAAAATGATAAACTCACTAAAGTCCAAATTAAGGTAGCAAGAATATCAAAGTTATTAAATCCAATTGCTTATGGCATTGTTAATATCTCAATCGCGGGACTTTTATATGTTGGAGCTAACTTTATTGATAAAGGCATCCTTCTTCAAGGCGCTGTTATCGCTATTGTTAACTATATGTCTCAAGTTGTTGTAGAACTCATTAAGTTTGCTGATTTAACTATCCAAGTCACAAGAGCAATTGCGAGTGGTGACCGTGTCCAAGCAATGCTTGATACACTTGAAGACCCATCTTTAAACAAAACTGTTGATGAACATATTGATTCATCATTTATTACATTCAAAGATGTTAACTTTGGTTATACCAAAAATGGTGATAACGCTTTAAACAATATCAATCTTGAAATTAATAAAGGTGAAGTTATTGGCGTTATCGGAGGAACTGGTTCAGGTAAATCAACACTTGTATCTTTATTAGCGGGTTTTTATCTCCCTGATAATGGTGAACTTATCATTGATGGAAAACACATTGAAAACTACTCACGTAAAGAAATTAGAAACAAAACTAACGTTGTTTTACAAAAGGCTCAATTATTTAAAGGCTCTATTAGAGATAATATGAAAGTTGCTAAAGAAGACGCAACTGATGAAGAAATCTGGAGAGCGCTTGAAATATCTCAATCAAAAGAATTTGTGGAATCTAAAAACGGATTAGACTTTGAACTTGAACAAGGTGCTAGAAATCTTTCTGGTGGTCAAAAGCAAAGACTTGGTATTGCTCGTGGTGTTCTCGCTGGTGGAGATATCCTTGTTTTAGATGATTCTTCAAGTGCGTTAGACTACGCGACTGAAGCAAAACTTAGAAAAGAAATCTTTAATATGAAAGATAAAACAATCTTCCTTGTTTCACAACGTTCATCAACTGTTAGAAACGCAGATAAGATTATTGTTTTAGATCACGGAAATGTTGTTGGTTTTGATTCTCACGATAACTTAATTAAGACATCTCCAGTCTATGTGGAAATTGTTAAATCACAAGAAAGGAGCGAAGACTAATGAAAAAGAAAAATAAGTCATCATTTGTTAAACTCCTTAAGTTTGTAAAACCATATACTGGATTGGTAGTGCTTTCATTAATGTTCGCGCTTTTATCAGTTGGAGGAACAATTTATCTTCCAATTGTTATTAAAAACGTTATAAATCTCGCTGTTGGAGCGTCTTTAGTTAACTGGGAAAGCATTTATCCATTACTTATTGTAATTGTCGCTCTTAACGTCGTTATTGCGCTTTCATCTTGGTTAATGGGTATTATTAACAATAAGATCTCATTCTTAGTTACAAGAGATTTACGTAAAGTAGCCTTTAAGCATATTCAACATATGCCTTTATCTTACTTAGATACTCATAGCACTGGTGATATTCTTTCTAGATTAATTCAAGATGTTGAAACCATTTCAGATGGACTTCTCCTTGGCCTATCACAATTATTTACTGGTGTATTAACAATTGCCGGTACGATTTGATTTATGTTCTCTCTTAATGCAATTGTTGCAGCATTAGTCGTGGTCTTAACTCCAATGAGTTTATTCATTGCAAGATTTATCTCTAAATCAACTTATAAATTATTTAAGGCTCAAGCAAAAATTAAAGGTGAACAAACATCTTTAATTGAAGAGGCTATTGTTAACCAAAAGGTTATTCAAGCATATGGATATGAATCTAGATGTATTGAAGCATTTAGAGAAAAGAATGAAGAATTACGTAAAACATCATTAAACGCTATCTTCTTCTCAACCTTAGTTAACCCATCAACAAGATTCATTAACAATGTTATTTATGCTTCAGTAGGTGTTTTATGTGGATTACTTGCAACTAAATGGAGTGGTGTCGGTGTTATGGATATTGGTCTTGTAAGTGCCTTCCTTTCATATGCATCAAGCTACGCAAAACCATTTAATGACATTTCATCAACAATTACAGAACTTGAAAACGCTAACGCATGTGCAGAACGTGTATTTGAACTTCTTGAATCACCTCTTGAAGTTGAATGTGAAAATCCAAAAACAATTGCATCTAATTCAGGCGAGTTAAAGATTGATGATGTTTATTTCTCTTATGTTCCAGAGCAACACTTAATTGAAGGATTTAATCTTAATGTTAATAGTGGAGATACAATCGCGATTGTTGGACCTACAGGATGTGGTAAAACCACATTTATAAACCTTTTAATGAGATTCTATGATGTTGATAAAGGATCAATCTCAATTAATGGGGTAAATATCAGAGATATAACAAGATTTGATCTTAGACATGAATTTGGGATGGTCTTGCAAGATACTTGGTTATTTAGTGGCACTATTAAAGAAAACTTAAAGTATGGTAAAGAAGATGCAACTGATGAAGAAATCATCGAAGCATGTAAAGCCTCACATTGTCATTCATTTATTAAACAATTAGAGAACGGATATGATACTTATATTGGTGAAGATGGAGGAGCGTTATCTCAAGGTCAAAAACAATTGCTATGTATCGCTAGAGTAATGCTTGTTAAACCACCAGTATTAATTCTTGATGAAGCTACATCGTCAATTGATACCCGTACAGAAGTTAAAGTTCAAGAAGCCTTTAATGAATTAATGAAGGGTAGAACAACATTTATTGTTGCTCACCGATTATCAACAATTCAAAAGGCTACAACCATTCTTGTTTTAAAAGATAGACACATCATTGAACAAGGTAATCATAATGAGTTATTAGCCAAAGGTGGTTTCTATAAAAACTTATATGAATCACAATTCCAAAAGTAAGAACACCTCACTCAGGTGTTTTTATTTTGTAATTTTTGTAACTTTCAAACAAAAAATTATTTATTTTAATATATTAACTGTGCTATTATGTCCGTGATTTTGGGATTTATGCTCAAAACACTAAAAATCATAATTCATATAGAGGTAAAAAATGAAAACTATCGATTTAACAAAGTATGGCATTACAGGAACAACTGAAATTGTCTACAACCCATCTTACGAAGTATTATTCGAAGAAGAAACAAAGAAAGACTTAACAGGTTACGAAGTTGGTCAAGAAACTGAACTCGGCGCTGTTAACGTTATGACAGGTATCTACACAGGTAGATCTCCAAAAGACAAATTCATCGTTGATGATGAAAACTCACACGACACAGTTTGGTGGACAAGCGAAGGTTACAAGAACGATAACCACCGTGCAACAAAAGAAGCATGGAATGCTTGTATGGAAATTGCTCGTAAAGAATTATCTAACAAGAAGTTATTTGTTGTTGATGCATATTGTGGTGCTAACAAGGATACAAGAATGGCTGTCCGTTTCATCGTTGAAGTTGCATGGCAAGCTCACTTTATCCGCAACATGTTCATTAAGCCAACAGCAGAAGAACTTGAAAACTTTGAACCAGACTTTGTTGTTTACAATGCTTCAAAGGCTAAAGTTGAAAACTACGCTGAACTCGGATTAAATTCAGAAACAGCAGTTATGTTCAACATTACTTCACACGAACAAATCATTATCAATACTTGGTATGGTGGTGAAATGAAGAAGGGTATGTTCTCAATGATGAACTACTATC
>JAKSVY010000005.1 GCA_024413875.1 Bacilli bacterium | reverse complement strand
ACGTAAAAGTGATGGATTCACTGTTAAATGCATCAGATTGAATAGTGGTTATTTTTCCATCACTATCATATCCAAATGTTAGAGTTTCATCATAAGACTCGATTTGGAAAAGAATAAACACTGGGCCATTAGTAATATATTTAATGCTTTTATAACCAGACATTTTTAGTTCGTAAAAAATAATTCCAACATTTGATATTTCCGCATCTAACTCATCGTTAACAAATTTTCCATTAGAGGCTCTAAAAACATATGTATTCCCGCCAAAAAATCTTAACGAAAGAGATTGGCTGGTTACATTAGAGATGTATGAATGGTAATTATGTGATAAGTCATTACAAAACGAAGGGGATGAATCTAATTTGTTATACACTAAAGAAAGTGATAATAATTTAGATGTATTTGATGTATATAGAGGAAGTACAAATAAAGTATTTTCATTATTCTTGTTTAAATCCAGACAAATGGTTAAATTTTTGAATTTTCGTGTGAAGAAAGTTTCATTTTTATAAAAACCTTTATTTGACATAAAAATCCCCCCTATTTATGTTATGGTAACATAATACAATTTGGGCAAACATTAATCAATTAATAATCCACTGCTAGCGATTCTATTAATAAACTCTGAATAAGTGTAATCACCTAATTTTTTAGTATCTCCAATAACGTGTTTATCAAGAACACTTGGATCTTTTAAATCAATCAATCCATGTTGATATAATTCTCTGATTGTTGATGTCATAGTGTTCTTTTTCATATTGTCTAAAAGAATATTGAAATCTTCATTTAGTTTAAGTTTAAGACCACTATATTTTTCTTCATCTGTTGCGTCACTATCAATAGACGCATCAGTGTCTGGATTATGTAATAAATACTCCCACATTGTTCTTATTTTTCCATTTTCATAAATATCATCATGGAAAGCATTGCCTAATGTAATGTTATTGAAAGCATTTGGCAAATCTTCAAGCAAAGTATTTTGGTCAATAGAACTAAGTAATTTGTTGTTTTTAATATCTGGATCGTTGTAATCCACTAAATCACCGACAGTAAGACATCTATAACATTCTGCTAATTCAGAAATTGTGTATGGTCTTGCTTCTCCTGTTTCTGGATCTACTTTTGTTTTATTTAAGATTCTTTGGAGTGCATAAGGAATGTCTTCTCCTACACCAACGAATGTAGATAATGGAAGGGTTTTAACGGCGTCGCTTAAATCAGTAATCTTTGAGAAGAATAAAGCTTGGATGATTTGGTTTTGGTCATTATATGCATCCATTCCAAAGATATCCATTACAGTTAAGTTCTTAATTCCTTCTGCTAATGTATTAAATGTATAGTTTCCTAATGCTCTTAAGATATTAGGTGTGTTCTCATCAAATTTAATTAATTTATTAATAGGAGTATTTTTAACTTCTTCTTCTAAATCAGAAATCTTAGTGTCTTTAAATTCATATAGGAGATCACCTTCTTTAACATCCATTACTTCTCCGACCGTTACTTCAGAGATAATTTCAGAGATAATTGATTCAGTACCTCCAATTACTGAACCACCTTCACTTGTTGTAGGTTCGGTAAATTCAGATAATTCTCTTGGGCTATCATAATCATAGCTTCCATCTTCATTTCTATGGAATGCGAGCATTTTTAAAAGCGGATCACTATCTTCATTGATATCTAATAAGACTGCAATCTTAGCTTCTTTTTTAACCTTTGTGATTAAGAATGTAGGAATCTCTTCTAATTGAAGTGAAACAATATCATCAGTTGTTAACGTAACACCTGTATATTTTTCTAAATAAACGCCTACTTTATCAACAACCGAATCCACTAATGGAGTAACTTGTCTAATACCATCTAAAGTAGTAAAGTCAGCTTCCCCACGAACCATAGATAACACAAAAGTATAGAGTGATTGATTTTGGTATTTTTCGCTTAAAACAGCGTTCGGATCCTGTCCAAACGCTGACATAATTTGACCTGTTGAAATACGTGTTGTCGCATAGACTACACCGCCTACTGAGCCGACAACCCCCATAGTAAATCCCACGAATAAGCAGAGGAAATATTTCCATCCATTTCTCTTGTTAGATGGAGCTCTTTTTGGTTTTTCGTACAAATTATTTTCCTTCATACTTATACCTCTGCTAGCGCTTTAATTATACCAAAAAAATGGCGTTTAGTCCATTTTTCTAGGCTCTACTCCTATGTTGGTTAAAAAGTGGATGTGCGAAAAATAAAAAAGCATAAGTATAACTTATGCTTCTTTTTTAACGTTATTTTTTATATGGTTATTTATTTCCAACAATAATAGAAATAATAGATACAATTAGAAGAATAGCAAGAGCAATATCTAAAATAAGAAATAAACCGAAGAATCTATTAGTAGATCTTTGCTTTTTTTCTTCAGGAGTAAGTTCTCTTGCTTCAGATAATTCTGGTGATTGATTGAATTCTTCCATAATTAATATTTAATTGGATCACTAGTTCTTGGGAATGGTTGGCAATCACGGATATTAGAAATACCTGTAACATACATAAGTAATCTATCAAATCCGATACCGAAACCAGCGTGTGGGCAACCGCCATAACGACGAGTATCAAGATACCAATCTAATTCTTTTGCGTTTCCAGCCTTTTCCATCTTTTCTTGTAAGATTTCAAGTCTTTCCTCACGTTGTGAACCACCAACGAGTTCACCAACATATGGAACAAGAAGGTCGCATGCTGCGACAGTCTTACCATCGTCATTTCTTCTCATATAGAAAGCCTTAAGTTCTTCTGGATAGTCAATAACGAATACAGGTCCTTTAACAACTTGTTCTGTGATATATCTTTCGTGTTCAGATTGTAAATCCATACCCCAGTAAACATTGTTGTTTTCGAACTTATGTCCGTTCTTGATAGCATCTTGAAGTCTTTCGATAGCTTCTGTATATGTCATTCTCTTAAATTCAGAGTTTGCAACTGCTGTTAATCTTTGGATTAATGTCTTATCAACAAATTGATTGAAGAAATCAAGTTCATCCTTACATTCATTTAATGCATAGTTGATACAGAACTTTAATGAAGCTTCAATAAGGTTCATATCATCTTCTAAATCTGCGAATGCGATTTCTGGTTCAACCATCCAGAATTCACTAGCGTGTCTTGTTGTATTTGAGTGTTCTGCTCTAAATGTAGGGCCAAATGTATAAACATCTCTAAAGCACATTGCGAATGTTTCAACATGTAATTGACCTGAAACATTCATAATAACTGGTTTACTATAGAATGAATTTGGATCTTTATCTTTAGTTACAACTGAGAATGTTGAACCAGCGCCTTCAGCATCGTTACCTGTAATAATTGGAGTATGGACGTACATAAATCCTTCACTTTGGAAGAATGTATGAATTGCCATTGACATAGCGTTTCTTACTCTAAAGACTGCGTTAAATAAGTTTGCTCTACCTCTTAAGTGTGCAATATCTCTTAAGAACTCAACTGAGTGATACTTCTTTTGAAGTGGATAGTTAGGATCAACATCACCAATTAAAGCATATTCTTCAACTCTAATTTCAAATGGTTGCTTCATTTCTGGTGTTAATACTAATTCACCTTTAACTCCAATGGCTGCACCTGTATTAGCGTGGCTAATTTCGTGGCCATTTTCATCTTTCATATCACCAAAGTAGACAAGTTGAGCATTTTTAAAACATGTACCATCATTGATAGCAATGAATCCAATTGAACCATTGTCACGGTTAGTACGAACCCAACCTTCAATAAAGACTTTCTTTAATGAAGCAAGGATCTTCTTACTTTCTTCATCGTTAGAATTGATGAAAGAATAGATATCAGAAATTGTTACGCTTTTGTAGTCTTCCATAATTTTTACCTCTTTTTATCTTTGTAATTATATCAACTAATAAAATTATTAGTTATAGATTTTGTATTTATCAATTCTCCAGTTAGGATCACATGATACTGATAATGGTGCGACAATGCCCATTTCAAACAAATGTTCGGCAAGTCTTGCAATCATTGCAGCATTATCGGTTGTGCACCATAAAGGCGGTACAACAAGTTCAATATCGGTGTTATCAAATCTTTCGTGCATCTTTTCTCTTAAGTAACTATTGGCAGATACTCCACCAGCAAGAACGATTTGTTTAACCTCATATTGTTTTACTGCTTTATTAACTCTATCCATTACCATTCCAATAGCAGTGTCTTGGAATGATTTACATAAATCAGGAATGCGGATTTCGTTACCTCTTGCTTGTTCATTATTTACAAGGTTAATAACAGCGGTTTTTAATCCTGAATATGAGAAGTTAAGCGATCCATCATTTAATGGAGTTGGTAATTCATAAGTATGTTGGCCTTCTTTTGAAAGTCTATCAATTGGGATTCCACCAGGATAAGGAAGTCCAACAGTTCTTGCTACCTTATCAAAACATTCACCAATCGCATCATCTTTAGTTTCACCAATGATTTCAAATTCCATTGGTTTTGTCATATAGACAAATTCAGTGTTACCGCCACTAACAACCACTGAAAGAAGTGGGAATTGAAGTGGGTGAGCATATTCATTTGCGTATATATGTCCTGCTAAATGATGAACTGGAATTAATGGTTTATGGAAAAGCATTGCAAGTGTTTTAGCGGTTTGCATACCAACGTGTAACGCTCCAATTAATCCAGGACCTCTAGTAAAGGCAAAAGCATCAATATCTTCTAATGTTACATTGGCTTTAGTTAATGCTTCATCTAAAACAAATAATACGTTTTCACAGTGTAATCTAGATGCAAGTTCTGGTAAAACTCCGCCATACTTAACATGCATCTCGATTTGAGTAGCGACAACGTTGCTTAAAAGTTCTCCATTACGAATAATAGAGATAGAAGTTTCATCACAACTTGATTCAATTGCTAATATAGTCGCCATATTATATCAACCTCTTTAACATGTATAAGGCATTCTCACCATCACGGTAATAAGCCTTTTTAAGAATGACATCTTCATAACCATTTTTTCTATATAGATTTTGAGCAGGAGTATTGTGCTCCCTGACTTCCAAGGTAATGGTTTCAACTTGTTCATCGGGATCTTTTGAGAAGGTTTCTTCCATTGCATCTAATAGCTTCAACGCTATTCCTTGCTTACGATAATCTTTTGTAACGGCAATTTGCGAAATTGTCGCTGATGTGAAGGTAATCATGTAATCAATGAATCCAACAATCTTATCATCTTCAATCGCGACAAGAGTAATTGCACACGGATTAACACTTAATTCATAGATTAAATCTTCTCTTTTGTATGGATCTATGAAGCATTCATTTTCGATTGCTTCAATAGAATCTAAATCATTAAGGGTGGCTCTACGGATTATCATTTATAAAGGTCCTTAAGATATACAGGATTAATCTTAAATACATTATCAACCTTATGAGAATCACTTAACGCTCCTAAAAGGTTATCAATAATGCTATATTCAGCCGATTTAAGGCCTAAATGAAGGGTTTCTCCACTTACAGCATAATCTGGATGAGTATTAATGTAATTCATCACTTCTTCGTTAGTTAAGATTTGATCATGTTCAATGACATTTTCATTATCATAAACAGCGAAATAACTTCTATTGCTTCTAGCGTTCATAAGACAAATAGTTGGCTTATTTGTTTTGAGTAAATAAAGTGAACTACAAGCATATAAATTACATTTGGTTGCGTACGCCATTGTCTTCGCGACAGTTAAGCCAATACGAACACCTGTGTAAGAACCAGGGCCAATACCAACTACAACTCCATCGATTTCTTTTCTATCAACGTTATGCTTTTCAAGAAGATTATTAACCTCAACGACTAATAATTCACTTTGTCTTTGCCAAGCTTCATAAGAAATCTTATCAATTAAAATTTTGTCTTTAGCAAGCCCAACATTTAATTCAGTATTTGATGTATCAATAAGTATTTCAAACATATTATTCACCTAGTTTCTTAATAAGTTCTTCATAAAATCCATTAGGATCTTTGACAGTAATTTCACGAGTGTTATTGTCCACTCTATTAATTTCAATTTCTAAATGTTTATTAGGAATTAATGGTTCAATAAACTTCGGCCATTCAATAAAGGTAATACCATTTCCTTCAATAAATTCCTCTAAACCAATTTCGATGTTTTGTCCTTCAAGACGATAGGCATCAATATGGAAGACTGGAGGTGTTACTTCAAAATAACACTTCATGATATTAAATGTTGGAGAGATAACGTGGTCATTATATCCATATTCAGATAAAGCTCCACCAACAAAAGTGGTCTTTCCAGCTCCTAAATCACCAGTTAATAAAACAACGTCAGTAGCCTTTAATAAACGAGCAATACGTTTAGCTAATTCCTTTGTTTCTAAATCATTCTTAGTTGTAATAACGTAATCCATTTCAAATTCACCTAGAAATTATCTTTTCTTAAAGTTATTAAATGTATTGTAAATCTCATCGCTTTGGAAAGGATAAGATCTTGCTTTCATCATCTTATAAATTTCATCAACTTGCTTTGATAAAATGCGTTTAACATCTTCACCATAGCATTGTTCTTCTGAATGCTTCTTAAATTCATTTACATCAAGAAGTTTTGTTGATCCATCAGAGAACATTTTGATATCTAGATCGTAATCAATGTACTTAAGATATTTGCCATCAAAAAGAGTTGGAGATGCAAGGTTAACATAGAAGCACACTCCATCTTCTTTCATCATAGCAATAACATTCATCCATTTGTTTTTAGATAGGATGAAAAGGGCAGGTTCTTTGGTGTGCCACTTACGACCATCTGCTTCAATAACAGAAGCGCGGACACTAACAATAACAAAATAATCTGGAGTTTCTTTAATGCAATAGCCATAACTCCATTGACGGTGTAGTTCACCATTATGCTTATAAGCTTGGATTTGAATCCATTTTCCTTCAATACTCATTTGTGCTCCGATGTTAGATATTACTCTAACCTACTAGTAGGTTCGTTGTTATTATAGCACAATTAATAATAACTACATTTCTTTTATTACAAAAAAGAAAAAGAACCCGGCAAATAACCGAGTTCTTACGTTAATTTTATTTATTAATTAATTCAACAAAATCTAATGTTGGAACTAAATCTCTCTTAAATTGTTTGATAGGGCGAGCATTAAGAGGTTGTTCCAATGGAAGAATCATTAATGAGTCATCATAACCCAAACAGATATAAGCAACACCTGCTTGAATTGAGATTGAAACATCAATTAAGTCATTCTTTGTTTTAAGTTTACCTAATGTATCTTTAACTTTTTTGGTAACAAATCTTGACCATTGAGAGTTATTTGAATAGATAGACATTCTGTTATCATCGAATACGCATTTAATATCATCAACATTTGTTGGCGGGATAGCGCGTTTATCGCCTTTAAGATAGATGACGATAGGATTTTCATTTGAATAAGTTGTCTTTGTAATGATGTATTTTCCCACAAAGATTGGCTTCATTCTCTTTCCATCTTTAATTTGTCCTGCTGCGTCAATAAGCTTTAAATCGATATCTTTATATTTAATGTATGTAGCAGCGCGTGATCCTACTTGAACAACATCTTTCCAAAGATTGTTATTTTTAAATTCATCTTCAGTAATCTTTTCATCAACATTACAAGTAACGTTTTCTTTTTCAATAATGTCAGCAAATGAATAATCTGTTACCGAATCATAATATGTATGGAAATATGTTTTCATTTCTTTGTTTAAGCTGCGCTTTGAAAAGAAG
Source organism: Bacilli bacterium (assembly GCA_024413875.1). Next base: position 34,378 of record JAKSVY010000005.1, on the reverse strand, counting down.
TTATATAAGAACATTCCCACTACTGCAAGTACACCAGAAACAACCATTACTGAAATACGGATTTCTGTTTTTTCAGTTAAATTAGGAACAATTAAGAAAGCAGCGGCAATAATCATAATTCCCACTACACTAACAACAGTTTTCATTACACTGCGTCTTCTATATTTCTTTAATAAAGTTGTTCTATTTTCTTCAATTTTTTCTAGTGGGCTACTTTCATAGTCAGTATCAACTTCAAGTTTTGGAGCTTCTTCAGGTTCAACTGGCTTTTCTTCAGCGACTTGAGTTTCTTCATTAGTGGCCACTTCTTCAACAGGTGTTTCATTAGTTTCCACTACTTCATTTTCTTTTTCTTCGTTCATTTTGGATTCCTCCATGTGTATATCATAACTGAAAATCTTTATTTTATAAAGAAAAAGCAACAGCCATATAGTTGACTGTTGCTAATTAATTATTTTTATTTTTACTTTGTTGGGAAGAATTTATTTACTTTTGCAAGTGGAATAAATAATGCTTCCATTGCTGCAAGAGATACTGCCCCAGTAACAAATACATAAATATAGTTATACGCCATTGCAGCTGTAATTGAATAACCATAGTTAACAATTGATGAAACAGATGATCCAACAAATCTAATTAATGAAGCAAGGATGACGCCTACCGCAATCCAGACAAATCCAAGTGGATTATATCCTCTTTCATCATTAGTAAAGCAGAAGCTTCTAAAGAAACCTAACGCTGCACATCCACCAAAACCAATTAAATAGTCAAATGGATATGTGTTAAATCCATAGCCATCAGTAATACATGTGATTAAGCCAAAGACAAATGCTGAAGCAATGAAACCTTTTGTTGGTCCTTTTCTTAAAGCAATCATAAATAAAGGAATTAAACCTAAGTTAATTGAACCACCAGTTGCACCAATAGGAGCCTTAATAAATTGAAGGCCAATAGCGAGAGCAGATAATACACCAATTTCCGCCATATCTTTGACATCAATTGAATCTTTTGTAGATGCAATAGCAAAGCTAAGTAATCCAGATGCAAAGGCGAATGTAGCAGACCATGTGCTACCAAATCCTAATTTGGTTTCAGCAACCGCTGCAACATCTTCCCAAACCCAAGCAAAGTCAGCATTGTAATTTGAACCAAGCAAAGCTTGTGTTAAAGAAACATTGTATAACTTGTTAACAACAAGGAATAAAACACCAACACATAAGAGAAGTAATGAGTTAGCGATATTGAAGTTCTTGTGAACAAATTTTCCAAGAAGAGTTAAAGGAATAGAAACAAAGCCAAGTGAATACAAAACAATAAATGGCCATGCAGAACCCTCTTTAATTGATTGGAAAAGGTTAAGGGTATCTCTACTATGAGCCTTTGCCATTTCATAGTAATCTCCCCATTCAGGATCACTTACTAATGTTGCGACTGCGCCTTTAGTAGTGACAAGATTTGTGAAGAGCCCAATCATAAGGAGAACTTCACATACAAGGGCAAAAACAAATAATCCATTTTCTTTTACCCAAGTAAGAAATTTGTTGTTTTCCATAAAAAAATCCCACTTTCTTGCCGTTGTGGGATTTATAAAAGTCAAAAACTTAAACAACTCCTACGCTGGCATTACCCAGATCAGGTATGGTCGACCTCGGAATAGAGATCCTCTCAGCCAGGTTCACCCAGCTCCCGTAGATAAGTATAGTAGTTTTAGTTTTGCCAATCAATAGGTTTTAATCCTTGTTTTACCAAGAAATCATTAGCCTTTGAGAAGTTGTGGTTTCCAAACCATCCACCTCTATTAGCACTTAAAGGTGATGGATGAACACTTTCTATGATGAAAAATTTTGGATTAGTTAAGTATTTGCGGTATTTTTTAGCAAATCCACCCCAAAGCATAAAGACAATTGATTGGTCTAATGTGTTGATGTATTCAATAACATCTTTCATAAATAAATCATATTCATCGATGTGGTGAGATAATGGTTGACCTTGTCTAACGGTGAGATAAGCATTAAGAAGGAGGACTCCTTGTTTAGCTAAATAAGTTAAGTCGCCATCATTTCTCATATGTGTTCCTAAATCATCATCAAGTTCTTTATAGATATTTCTAAGACTTGGTGGAAGTATTTCTCCAGATGGAACAGAGAAAGATAATCCCATAGCTTGTCCTGGTTCGTGATATGGATCTTGTCCAATAATAACCATCTTGATATCTTGAGGTGCGGTTAACTCAAATGCTTTAAACATATCTTTTCTTGGAGGGTAGATTGTTTGTGTTTGATATTCTTCGTTTAAGAAAGTGTGTAAAGATTTTGAGTAATCTTTACTTTTTGTTTGAGTAAATAATGTATTCCAATTGTTCATAGTTTTAATTATACTTACCCTTTTGAATCTTAACAATGTATAATTGTTATTAATCATGAAAGTTTTAATTGTATTTAATCACCCTGCTCCATACAAAATTAACTTCTTCAATGAGCTTTCTAAAAGCATTGATTTAACAGTTATTTTTGAAAGAGTAAAAGAAAGAGATAGATCTAAACTCTTCTATTCAGAAAAGAAGTGTGATTTTAAGGTTGAGAAGATTAATGGTATTTCTTTCGGAAACGAAAACTATTATTCAAATGATGTTGTTAAACATCTTAAGAAAAATAAATATGATTTAATCATCATGAATGGTTACAGCACGATTGCTGAAATGAAGGCTATCAGATATTTAAGAAAGCATAATATGAAATATGTTATGTATATTAATGGTGGTATCATCAAAACCAATGAACCTAAATGGAAAAAGAATCTTAAGACTAAATATTTATCAAATGCTTCTTATTATTTTTCTCCAGACAATAGATCAAATAAATATCTTGAATACTATGGAGCGGATCCAAAAGTCATTTTAAATTATCCATACTCCACTATTCACGAGAATGAAATTGTTTCTTCAAGACTAACTAAAGAAGAGATTGAAAATAAACGTAAAGAACTTGGTTATGAATGTAAAAACCTTTATGTTTCATGTGGTCAATTAATTAAACGTAAAAACTACTTTGAATTAATTAAGGTTTGGAAAGATCAACCAAATGATAATTTATTGCTAATCATTGGTGATGGCAAAGAAGAAGCTAAATACGAAGAATATATTAAAGAAAACAATATGACCAACGTTAAAATAGTTGGCTTCTTACCTAGGAAATCGATATTTGAAATTTATCAAATCTCTGATGCCTTTGTCTTCTCAAGTCATGAAGATATATATGGACACGTTATTAACGAAGCTTTATCTCAAGGTATCCCAGTAATCTCCACTCCTAATGTTAATGCTTCACAACACTTAATCAAAAATGGTGTGAATGGCTATATCATTAATTCAATTGATTCTGATGAATTTAAAAAATCTATTGATAAGGTCTTAACAATCAATGCATTCGAAGAATGTATTAAGACTGCAAAAGAAAACACATATGAAATTATGGCAAAAGAATTCTTAGCCATTTTAGAAAGGGTAGCAAAATAATGAATATTATTATCTTAACATCTTCGATGGCGGATTCTGACTTTATTAGCTACGCTAGCAAAGCTAAGATTAAACCTAATCCATCAAATCAAAACTTTTACAACAAGCTAATTAAATGCTTGTCTTTAAACAATAAAGTATTCGCAGTATCTCTTCGTCCATTTTGTAAAGGAATGTTTGATGAGGAAGAATTGAAGGAATCAAGAGGGGTTGAAGGCACTGTATCTTATTACTACACAAAAGAATCAACATCAAAAGTATATAAGGCTACTAAACTTCATAAGGATATTACTTCTACCATTGAAGAAATTATTAGAGAAGAAAATCTTGATTCATTTGTTATCTTAGTTGACACACTTCGTTTTGGACTTGTTAAAGCCGCTAAAATAATTAGAAACAACTATGATTGTAAAGTTGTTGGTGTAGTTACTGATAACCCAAATAACCTTTCAAATGTTAAGAAGAGTTTTGTTAAAACAGTTCTTAAATCTAGCAATGATTTAGATGCATATATTTGCTTAACTGAAAGATTAAACAAAATCTTTAATGAAAGAGGAAAACCTTATTACCTTCTTGAGGGTATTGTTGAAGATATCGAAAAAGAGAAGAAGTTACCGATTGGAGAATATATCTTCTTTGGTGGCGCTCTCTACGAAAGATATGGTGTTAAAAACCTTGTTAATGCCTTCCATAAAATTGATAGCAAAGTAAACTTTGTTATCGCAGGTTCTGGAGAACTTCAAAAATACATTAACGACCTCGCTTTAAAAGACAAACGAATCCTTTATTTATCTCAAGTAGATAAGAAGATGATTTATAGTCTTGAACAAAATGCTTTACTTAATGTAAACCCTCGCCCATACAGCATTACTCTTGATAACGAATCTGTCCCATCAAAATTGATTGAATATATCGCTAGTGGAGCACCTACAATGTCCACTGTTCACACTACATTAAGAGCGTTATTCCCTGAAGATGTATTATGGATTGATGATTCATCAGAAAATGGAATTATGGAATCACTTAAACAATATCTTGATAAGAAAGACCATAATGAAGATATAAAAAGGGCAGCTAGTGCCCGTATAAGAGTATATGAACTTTATGGTTTTAATACTCAATCAAGTTCTTTATCCGGATTCTTAGAATCTGTAAGAACTGATGTAATATCTTGAGTTAACTTATCAACTGATAAATTAGCATTATAATAAGCCTTGTTTAGTTTACCTAACTCGGCTTTTTTATTTTCATCCATTTCCATGATGGTTTCCATTGCGTGTGCGATATCCATCGGTTCTTGATTTGCGAATACCGCTCCACCACACTTGGTGAGTAAGTCTTTACCATCGCCTTGAATAACACCTAAGATAGGTCTTCCGTATTGAAGATATTGAATAGCCTTATTTGGAATTGTTTTACCAACTGATCCTTCTTTAGTTAAAGAAACAATTAAAGCATCTGCGCTCCAATAATATTTTTCAACATCACGTGTCTTCATAATTCCGTGATAGATAACCTTATCCTCTAAGTGTTTTTCTTGGATTAATTTCTTAATATTATCTACTTCAGAACCATTACCAATTAAATGGAGAACTGCATCTTCATTTTCAATGTATTCCATTGCCTTAGCAAGTTCGGCAGTTAATTGTAATTTGCCTAAGTTTCCAGCGTAAACAAAGTTATGCTTCTTTTCATATTTAATAGGGTCATATTCTCCAGCATCGAATAACGCTGGTTGGTTAACATGAATAAACTTTTTATCATTAATATGTAAAACATTGTTAAAGTAGTTAATAAAAGATGGTGATGAAACAATGATTTGATTACATTTTTTATATAAAGAGACACTCCATTTATATAAAACTTTATACATTAAAGAATTTTCTTTAACTGCTCCAGTAACAACTGTTGATTCAGGCCATAAATCTAAGCAAAATAAAGTGTGAGGAACTCTATGTTTTTTAGCGTATAAAATAGCAGGTGCAATTGAGATAACTGGAGATAAAGACATTGAGAAAACAACATCAAATTCTTCTTTCATGTGACGAACATATTTTTTCGCATTCATATAATAAGAAAGATAGTTCTTAATAACAGAAAGACGGCCTTTCTTACGCGGATAAATATTTACACGATGAACTTTAACTCCATTAATTATTTCAAAATTAACATCCTTATATTCAGGTAAAACTTCATGGAATCCATAGTTAGGTTTGTCCGTTACAACAGTAACTTCATGCCCTTGCTTAACAAAACTCTCCGCAATGAGAGTTGATGAAATTCTTTCAGGATAATAAAACTGAGTAATGAACAAAATTTTCATAGCATTATTATAAACTATAGTTTATTTTTAAAAAAGAAATAGTTCCAAAAGGATAAATATCACTTTGCCAATTTATTTGGCAAATAAGATATTTAATTATATAATTATATGCATGCAAGCAAAAATTAAGACAAGCGTTGTTGTTAATCTTATTAAAACAATTACCCTTACTGTATTTTCATTTTTAACATTCCCATGGGTTTGCCGTATTTTAGGCGACGCTCAACTTGGTGTTTATTCATGGTGTGTTTCTTTTGTTTATTATTTCTTAATTCTTGCCCGTATCTCAATTCCTAACATCGCAGTCCGTGAATGCGTAAAGGTTAAAGATGATAAAGAAAAGCTTTCTACAAAGATTCAAGAATTCTTCATCCTTCAAGCTATCATGACTTTATTATCATTTGTCTTGTTAGCAGTTATCACTCTTACTGTTCCAGTATTTAGAAGTAATGAAAACTATATTCCATTAATCTTTATTTTAAGTATTAATTTCCTCAGTGGTGTTTTCTCTTTTGAATGGGTATATGAGGCTCTTGAAAGACATGTATATCTCGCTATTAGATCAATAGTTATCTCGGCAATTATTGATATTTTAATCTTTGTTTTTGTACTTTACCCTTCACATATAGAAACATACGCAACAATTAATATTTCTTTAACAGTGCTTACTGTTTTATCTAACCTTATTTATCTTCCTAAGATTGTTAAGATTAAGAAGACTGAGAAGTATAATTTCAAACAATACATTCCAACTCTTGCAACACTATTTGTTATTTCATTCTTAGTTGCCTTATATGATAAAACCGATACTTTCATCTTAGGTTTAATAGATCCTAGCAAAGTTGCAGTTGGTAACTACGCAGTAGGTATGAAAGCTGTCGAAATTATCATTGGTATTGTCACTGCTTTAGGAACCGTATTTATGCCAAGAGCGGTTAAATACTATAAAGATAATGAAGAAGATAAATACGCAAATCTTAACAAATATTCAGTCAACATCTGCTTAATTATTGTTATCCCTGCTATCGCTACTCTTATTGGCTTATCAAAACCTGTCACATCTTTAATCAGTGGTAACTATATTCCAGACTCACATGGTAACTATCACTACTTAACTGCTAGTTCAGTTCTTATCGCATTATCTTCGTTAATGCTTACTTTCTCTTTATGTCATATCATCTATACTCAAATTCTTATCCCAATGAAGAAAGAAAAATATTTCATGATTGCTATGGCGGGAGGATTTGCTCTTAATGTTGGCGGTTCTTTAGCGTTCGGACTTTCTTTATTTAGAAGCTCACCTGCGTTAGGTGTAGCTCTTGCAACATCAATCGTGGACTTAATTATATTAATTACATTAATAATCATTACTCGTAAATATTCGGTGAAGATGTTATTTAATTTAAATTCCCTTAAAATAGTCATTCTAGGCGTTGTTATTGGAATTATCACATATTTTATTTCACCACTACTTGTAAAAGCTTTAGAACCAAAGGTTGGCATTGAGTTTGCTTATATCCTTGATTTAGGTATTATGCTTGTAGGTGATGCGATTATATATATCGGTGGTCTTCTTCTTACAAAAGAAAAGCTAACTAGATCAATTATTAAAAGATAAAGAAAACGGTTCATGCGAACCGTTTTATTTTACGTTGTAAACTATAATCAAGATAATGCCTACGATTAAGAATAATAATCCAGGGAAGAGCATGAATGTTGTGTTTGCTCTTTGCTTACCTCTTTTTAATTCACGATAATCTCTATACGTTGCTGGGAGTCTTGTTTGACGGACGTTTCTATGGAAGATAGTTAAGAATGCAAGTTGCACAGAATAACTAATCGCATCGAACGCTCCATAATTAGAAACCCAGACAATGAAGAAGAACATTATAGATAAGAATCCAGAAAGGCTGAATGCATCTGTTAAACAAACAAATACACGGTTATCGCCTAGCATTCCACTGAAGTAACGAATAACGAAGATTAATGCACCTAAGACTATCGCTCCCGCAGTCGAAATTGCTAAGCCAATTAAATATCCTTTACTAAAGAATTTTTGTTTTTCTTCTTTAGTTTCTTTTGTTGGATCTAAATCCATTATTCACCGAGCTCTTTCATATATTCAGCCGCTTCAGCGTCATTACAACTTACCCAGTGACCTGGTTTAAGTTCACGTAATGTTGGCTTTTGCTCGCTGTAATCATGAGCTGTATGTGGATTATATCTAATTCTTGTTCTACCTTGCTCAACGTTTGGATCTGGATGAGGAACAGCAGATAATAATGATTTGGTGTATGGATGTAATGGGTGAGCGAATAATTCGTCACTTGTTGTAAGTTCCATAATTGAACCATAATACATAACTGCGATTCTATCACAGAAATATTTAACAACACTGAGGTTGTGAGCAATAAAGAGAATTGTAAGACCTAAGTCATTTCTTAAATCATTTAATAAGTTAATAACTTGGGCTTGAATTGATACGTCAAGTGCAGAAACTGGTTCATCAGCGATGATGAGTTCAGGATTCATAACAATAGCACGTGCAATACCAATTCTTTGACGTTGTCCACCTGAGAATTCGTGTGGATAACGGTTTGAGTGTTCTGGAAGAAGACCAACAAGTTCAAGAACTCTATTAACTTCTTTTGTGATGAATTCTTGATCTTTAACACCACGAATTACAAGACCTTCCGCGATGATGTTACGAACAGTCATACGTGGGTTAAGAGATGCAATTGGATCTTGGAAGATCATTTGAATCTTAGAAGTAATATTTTCCTTCTTTGCTGCTGCTCTTTCTTTCTTATAAGCAGCCTTTTCTTCTTCAGTTAATGAACCATTAGCAGCAATGATAGCGTCATATTTTTCATCAACAGCCATAACTGCTTTCTTAGCGATATCATCATTACAGTGAACGTTATCATGCTTAGCAAGTTTAATACGTTCACGTTCTGTTTTAATAATGCCAGTTGCAAAGTTAATTGCTTCTTCTCTTTGGGCTTCGTATTTTGCTTTGATTGCAGCAATTTCTTGGTCTTTTTCAGGACCGTCTGCTAAATCAGCGATTTCATTTTGTTCAAGGACTTTAATTTCAGCAAGCTTTTGAGTTAAACGAATACGAGTATATTTAATCTCTTTTTCGTTCCAACGTGTACCTGCTGCAATACGGACACCTTTAAACCAAACATCACCAGAAGTAATCTTGTAAAGTTTGATAATTGAACGACCTGTTGTAGTTTTACCACAACCAGATTCACCAACGAGACCAAAGACTTCGCCTTTGTAAACATTAAATGAAACATCGTGCACAGCTTTTGTGTACTTATAAGCACCTCTACCAAATCTGAAGTATTGCTTTAAGTGTTTAACCTTAAGTAATTCTTCAGCGTTTGAGTAATCGAATGCTTGATGGTTCTCTACTTCTACTACTTCTTCAGGAACGGAATAACTAGAAATCTTTTTACTATTTGCCACGTTTCTTTCCTCCTTTTGAAATCTTTAATCCTGCAAGAATTGAGTTCTTAGCAAGAGTATATGTAGGAATATTGACTGGATTTTCCTTTAATGAATTTGCAATACGTGCAACAACTGTACGAGGAGCCTCTACATCTGGTGCAGATTCATGGAGTAACCATGTCTTTGCAAAGTGAGTATCACTTACTTGGAAGAATGGAGGTTCTTGTTCATAGTCAAGTGCTAATGCGTATTGGTTACGAGCAGCAAAGGCATCACCACGAGGTGGGAGAAGCATATTAGGTGGAGTACCTGGAATAGCATCAAGTTTGCCTTTTGTTTCAAGGTCAGGCATAGATCCAAGAAGTGCCCAAGTATATGGGTGACGTGGATCGTAGAAGATATCATAAACTGAGCCATATTCAACAATCTTACCAGCATACATAACAGCGATATCGTTAGCCATATTAGCAACAACACCTAAGTCGTGAGTAATGAAGATGATTGATAAATTCTTTTCGACTTTGAGTTTATTGATAAGTTCAAGGATTTGAGCTTGAATTGTAACGTCAAGAGCGGTTGTAGGTTCATCACAGATAAGAATCTTAGGATCACCAGATAATGCGATAGCAATAACGATACGTTGTCTCATACCACCTGAGAATTCAAATGGATATTGATAGAAACGTCTTTCTGGTTCAGGAATACCTACTTCAGTCATTAATTCAATTGCGCGTTTCTTTGTATCTTCATTTGTTAATACAGATTTAGATAAGAATAATTGTTTTGCAAATGTCTTCATTACTTCAGTAACGAATTCATCTTCAACAGTTGAATATTCTTTTGCAAGAACTTCAAGGTGTTTAATTAATTCTGCTGTTGTATCAACAATTGATTGATAATAAGTTGCAACTGGAACGATAACTTCACGTTCTTTAATACGTGCAGCAGCTGGAACATCGAAGATGTCAGCAGCATTATACTTATTTAAGATTTCATCTTGGTGAGCACGTAATGAGATTGAAGTCTTGATTTGTTCGATATCTGTAGCGAGGACATCACCATAAACATCAATTAAGTCATCAGATTCAATTTCAAGAATTGTGTTGCATAAAGATAATGCTTTAACAACTGCTTTTGATTCTTGGGTGAATGATTCAATGTCGAACATTGCAGCATCACCTGAAAGATATGTGTAGTTAAGGTTTGCTAATAATGATTTAGCGTTATTTAAGTTTTCAACATAGGTCTTAGATTCTTCATTAACTAATCTAGTGAATAAATCTTTATAGCCTTCAATGTTAAGGCCTTCATATAAAGCATCTTCGTTTTCATATTTTTCTTTATATTTAGATAATGAAAGAATTGCTTTATCTTCTGCACCACTAACATATTTAGCTGCGACTTTATCAAATCTCTTTAAGTATTCCTTAGCGAATTTGACTGTAGCCTTATGTTGAAGATACATAGCCTCAGTAAGTTGTTTACCAACCTTCATGATTGGGTTAAGCGCACTTAATGGGTCTTGGAAGATCATGGAAATCTTGGTACCACGAATCTTTGTGAACTTATCTTCTGTTAAAGTTAATAAGTTCTTACCATCGAAGAGAATTTGACCATCTTCGACAATCTTGTTATTAGCTAAAATACCAAGAATTGCTTTAGATGTAACTGATTTACCAGAACCAGATTCACCAACGATAGCGAGTGTTCTACCTTTGTAAAGGGAGAAACTAATACCACGGACAGCCTTAACTGTACCTGTGTTTGTTCTAAAGGAAACACGAAGATTTTTGACTTCGAGAACTTTTTCTTGTTTTTCTTCTGCCATAAATTATTCCTCGCTTCCTCTTAATGATGTGTTGAATGCATCACGTAATCCGTTACCAAATAAGTTGAACGAAATCATGAGCAATGAAATGACGACGGCTGGGAACATAACCATGTGTGGATATGTACTTAAGAACTTTTGTCCTTCTTCAAGGAGAGAACCAACTGAGCTAAGTCCAGAAAGTGAGAAGTCAACGATTCCTAAGAATGAGAGTGATGATTCTGAGAAGATAACACCTGGAATCATTAAGACTGTACTTGTAACAAGAGTACCTGCAGCGTTAGGTAAAATGTGTTTAAAGATTAAACGACCATCTTTTGCACCTAATGTTCTACTAGCAAGAACATATTCTTGGCCTTTGAAACGATAGAATTGCATACGAGTTGTACCCGCAACACCGATCCATCCGTTATAGACGAACGCAACCAAGAATGACAAGACAAGGACGCCCGCAGGCCCCAATGCCGCTTTCAGTTCAACGTTATTCGTAAACTGAATCGAACATATCGTCATAATAATAATTGTTGGAATTGTAGAGATAATATCTGTAACACGTTCCATGATTAAGTCTGCGACTCCACCATAGTAACCAGAAATTGCCCCATAAACTAAACCAATAAGGAAGTTAATAAGGGAAACTCCAATACCGAGAAGGAGAGAGAATCTAATACCTTTTGCTAAACGTAAACAGATATCCTTACCATCATCGGATGCGCCAAATGGATAGCAAGGTTGGAATCCGCGTTTATAGGTGAAATAGTCATAGTAATCAACACGGATGTCGAATGTACCATTACCGTCATCTCTTTGGTAAACGAGATTATCACTACTATCTCTTAAATAGATGTCTTCATAAACAGGATTTCCTTCTGCGTCTCTAACAACATCAACTGTACCAGAAACGAATTCGTTTGTATTATCTCTAGTTTGAGGTTGAATCTTATAGTAGACATAAGAATATGTCTTGTTTGTGTAAGACATCTTTAATTGTTGAACAATTGAGTCACCGACACTTAAACCATTATCGGCGGCGAATGAACTAACATATCCATCAATATCAAGAAGTGGTTTAAGGATTTGAACATTATGTTTAACTTCGTAAGCTCTAATAGCGTCAATATCTTCTTGTGTTTGTGAAGAGATTACCTTACATCCAACAAGAGAATAGCTATCTTGTCTAACTGTGTATAAGTAATAATCTTCATTTAATTGTTCAAACTTTGATTTTTTGACAATGTGTTCAGTTTTAATTGTTTTTGTAATAACAGGATAGTTAGCGTCGGTTTCACTCTTTAAATCATATTCGATTTGTTGGAGTTGAACTTTCTTAGAACCATCCCAGAAACCAGTACCACGGACTCCATTGCCAAGTGAAGGGAGAACATCACCATAATATGGATCTTGGAAACCAACAGCACTAGTATCTTTATTCTTTGGATCAAAAATTGGTTCAAAGATTGCGAATAAAGCAATGATTGCAATTAATGCTGCTGCAACAACTGATGCTTTATTCTTTGCAAAACGTCTCATTGCGTCTTTTAAGAATGAAACTGGTTTTGTTTCAAACTTTGTGTCGTGTAATGATTCATCTTTGTGTGCGAATGAGAATTTGTCTTGAGGAATTTTATCAAGACTATAGACTTCACGTGTTGGACGTGGAGTTACTGGAGTTTCAACAACTTCGTTTTTCTTTTTAAAGATATTTTTCATTATTGTTTACCTCCTCCCATTCTAATACGTGGGTCAACGATACCATAAGATACGTCAACAATAAGACCGCCGATTAATCCAATTGCAATGTAGAACATTGATAAGAATTGGAATAAGTCATAGTCACGAGCAAGAATTGATGTTAAGTAAAGATCACCAACACCTGGAACAGCGAAAATCTTTTCGATAATCATTGAACCACTTAATAATCCTAAGATTTCACCAAGTAACATTGGGAAGATTGGGACTAATGAGTTTCTGAATGCGTGTCTTACTGTAGCTTGTGCGCGGCTTAAACCTTTTGTTCTAGCAAGTAACATGAAGTCACTTGTTAAGACTTCGGTTAATTCTGCTCTTGTATAACGAGCATACGCAGCAATTGAACCAAAGCTCATCGCAAGAATTGGAAGGATCATTGATGCGAACATTTTTGGCGAGAACCAATCTGTACCATTAATTAATACTGCATATGGCCATTTAAGGATATAACACATGAAGTATTGAAGTAAGAATGCATAGATGAAGCTTGGAACAGAAATAAAGAGCATAACAACGACTGATAAGACGTGGTCTTCCCATTTATTTTTCTTTAAAGCCATGAAGATACCTAATGCAATACCTAGTGGTACAGAGAAAATCATTGAGTAGATGTTAATTAATAAAGTTGGCGGAACACGTGTCCATAATAATTCATTTGGTGGAGTAGCCTTATTGACTGAGTATGAATAACCCCAGCGTGATAAAGCTTGAACCTTGCCTTCAGAATCAACGAATGTAGCAGGTGCAAATAAACCTTTAACAAATGTTCCTAATTGTTGTAAAACAGGGACTTCTGAATAACCAGTTGGAGAAGTCATGTCAACTTTCATACGGCCTAACGCTACCATTCTAAGGTAGAAGTTTTCTGGATCCTTACCAGGACCAGCAGCGGCAGAAAGAGGTAATAAACGTACTAAACAGAAGCAAACAATGAAAATTACGATAAAAGTAAAAATCATTAAGAGCAATCTTTTTAATATGTATATTAAAGTTTCTTTTGTTTCTTTCATTATTTGCCTTTCTAAACGCGCAACAAGGGAAAGGCCGAAACCTTTCCCTCGTATTTTCGTTTTTTAAATCTAAGATTTAATCAATTATCTTTGATATAATCCAGCGTAACCATTACCAGCTTCTTTAACGAATTCAGCCCATTCTTTATCATTGTAGTTGAATGTCATGAAACGGACGCCTCCGTAACCAACTAAGCTGATGTACTTAGATGTACCATTTTCAACCTTGAATGATGTGATAGAAGTAGATGAACGTGAAACAATTGGGATTGCTTCGAATCTGTTTAAGACACCAGCTTCAAGACCACCAAGGATAGTGTTCTTCTTATCACGCTTTTGTGTTGCTTCTGCAGAATTGTCTTCTGGGACTGTGATACCAACCATTTCTTGATACCAAGAGTTGAATGACTTTGTTTCATCACCAGAGATTTCACCATCACCATTCACATCAATATCAAGAGCAACGTTAGCTTGTTTTCCTTTGAAACCATATTCACATGTTTGTGTGAATTCAGAATCACAGTAAACTTGCATTAAGTTATATGGAGCAATAGCAGCACCACCCCAAATAGAGAAGATCATATCGTAGTTACCGTTAGATGCTGATGTGTAGTAGTCTTCATCCTTGACCATTTCAAGTTCGAAGTTGATACCTGTGAATCCAGGGACTGAGTTAGCAGCTTTGATCTTATCTTGAGCACGCTTGATGACGCCTGGGTTTTCGTCAGTACCCCACCAGAATGCGTTAAGTCTTTCATAAGCAGCCTTAGTATTTTCTGATGTGTTATCGTAGACACGGAATTCAATCTTGATTGTTTGACCATTTGCAAGGTGTCCTTCTTTGCTTGAAGTTAATTCTTCTTCAAGACCTTTTTGGACATACCAAGTAGCCATATTGATGTTGTAACCACATGCTTCTTCAGATAATGCTGATTCAGTGTAACCTGCATCATATGGGTTACCACCTAATTTGTCGTAAACTTGGCCATAAACTTTCTTACCTGGAACTGTATCACGGTAAGCTTCACCAGTTCTAACGTTAGAAAGATACATACGGTTAAGTAATGATGTGAAGCCTTCAGAACCTGCTGTTGCTTGAGAAGCAAAGTTGTTTCTATCAATAGCAAGTGATAAACCTTTACGGAAGTTAAGGTTAGTTAAGACTGTCTTATTATCATTACCTGTTTGACGATTAACTAATGTTGGGTAATCTGTGTTGAATGATACTTTTTGTGTGTATGATTCAGGAGTTGTTGTTTTACGCTTTGAGTTACCGTACTTAGGCATATCTGCCTTTGATAATTCGATATCATCAAGGTTACCTTTTTCGAATTCAAGCATTGCAGTATTGTGTTCTGGAATGATTGATGTATCGATAGCAGTCATTTGGAATTGATTTTCATGGTGACCATCTGTGTAGCCATACCACTTGTCATTCTTTTCCATTAAGATGTGCTTACCTGATTGATATTGAGTTAATTTGTATGGTCCATAAGAAACATAGTTTTCAACTTTGTTAGAACCATATGTTGTTTGCTTAGAACCTGTTTGAAGTGTTGTTGTAAGCTTGTCATAGAGATCTGTCTTAACAATCCAGTTACCTGTTAAAGAGAAGATAAGATCGAGTTGACCGATTTCTTGAGTTAAGAATAAACGAATCTTGTAATCGTTAACTTTAACAATACCAACGTTTTCGAAGTCAACTTGGTAGTTGTTCTTCTTCATAGCGAATAATGGATATTGCCAGTACCAAGATTTTGTACCTCTTTGATATGCACCGACGACTTTCATTAAGTCTTCTTTGAGCTTATCTGTTGAATAACGTTCTCTTGTTGATTCATCATCTGTCATCTTTTGAGAGTGTGATTTACGTACCCAAACTTCTTTATCATCAAACTCCCAGAGACCGATGTCATAGTTACACCACTTTTCAAGATCAACTTGGTCAATAGAAGAGATACCAAGGACTTTTTCCTTCCAGTCATTAGCGAATTCGCCTTTATCTGGAATGTGTTTCCAAACATAGTAAGCAATAGCATCTTCAATACGGTCTGCAGCTAAGCTTGCAGCTGATTCAGAACCGAAGTTACCAGCAACGTTGTGTGTTAATGTGTAAAGTGTTTCATCACCTTGAGCACTATCACCAAATGGTGAAGAAGCATAAGATGTGTGCTTTGCCATGTTGATGTAGTACTTACCATCTTGAGCAAATGTACTATCTTTATATTTACCAGTACCTGCATCGATGTATAAGAAACATTCATCAAGTGTCTTACGTCCTTGCTTGTAGTATCTTTCAGCGTTTGCAAGAACTGTTCCGTTAGCGTACCAGCTATCTGCACGGTAGTTAACTAATTTTGGGTTAAGAAGTCTTTCCATAGATTCAACGTATGTGTCAGCGTTGATTGGAGTTCCATCTTCCCATACAGCATTTGGATTTAAGTCAATATCCCAAACATATCCAGAGTCAGGGTTACCTTGATAGCCGTACTTTTCGAAGAGAGTACCATCATCTTCAGCGAAGACTTCTTCAGTAACATCCTTAGGACCTACTGTACCTGCATCGACATCAGCTTGATTCCAAGCAGCCATTTCTGGAACTACCTTATAACCATCAGCGCCATCCCATGCGATATCGTAAAGACCCATTTCTGTAAAAGCTGGAACATAGCTTTCATCAGATGTTTCCCAGTCATGTGTATTCCATGTCTTAGGGTTTGTTGATAAGTATGTGTTGTAAGTGTAACCTTTGCCAGGACCTTTCTTATTATTACATCCGGCGAGCGATAAGAGTGTTACACCACTTAATACGATTAATCCACATTTTTTGAAATTCATATTAACATTCTCCTTTCGTTATAATATGTGCGTATAGTATATGTGTGCGCAAAGCACTTTGCAAGCAAAAAATTATATATTTTAGTTAACTCGGTTAACTGTTAACATGTTTAACAATAAAAATTTGCAAGAAAAACAATATATTTGTTTGTTTTTCTATTGTTTTATGTATAATATAGACACTATTTTTCTTAGAGAAAGGAGAAAAACGTATGAAAATTACACACATCACAATCCCTGTAATGTTACTCGGTTTATTGATGACTGGTTGTACTTCTAGCACTGGTGGAGACACAACTCCAACTAGTTCAACAGGTTCAACAGACACAACACAAACCACTACAGGAACATCTTCATCAACACCTGCTTGGGAAGGCAAAACAAACGAGGACTTTGATTACGCTAAACTTACTTATACAAAGAATGGCGTTGAAAAAGACTTAAATAGAAATACTCTTTACTTAAATCAAAACGCTCCTCACCTTGATCCATTAGCAGCGGAACCACATGTTATGATTGTTCCATTTGGATTTACAGATTCAAATCTTCAATCAAGACAAACACAAGAAACAATTGATAGAATGCAAACAACATTCTTTGGTACAAGAGAAGAACTCGACGACGTTGGAGCTTGGGAATCACTTGCTACTTATTACCAAAAATCAAGTTATGGTAAATCAAACTTTTCTGGACAAGTATTACCTACATGGTGTGTCTACAATGGTACATCTGATGAATTCTACAACAAATACAAAAGTGGCTTAGGAGTTACCGCTGCTAGTTATGCTGCTAACTGGTATAGAGAAGAATATGCTAAAGCTAACCATGGTTCATTAGGTGCTGATGCTCATCCATATGAATGGTTTGATAGCGATGGCGATGGCTTCCTCGATCTTGTCTGGATTGTCTACTCACACGCTACAGGCTCTACATCTGACTGGTGGGCATATGTTACATATACTGGTAACGTTGCAAACAAAACTACACCAGCAGTCAAAACATTAGGCTTTGCTTCTATTGACTGGATGAACAATGGTTTTAATGGATACGACCCACATACATTCATCCACGAAACAGGACACACATACAGTCTTGATGACTACTATGATTACAACAACACTTGGACTCCAATGTGTGGTGTCGACATGATGGACCACAACCTTGGTGACCACTGTATGTATTCTAAGTTCTCACTTGGATGGACTGCACCACTCGTTGTTGATGACACTGCTCAAATTACATTAAGACCAGGAACAACAACAGGTGATTGCTTCATTATTCCTTCACCAGGCTACAACGGAACATGTTTCGATGAATACATGATGGTCGAACTTATGGCACCGGTTGGAATTGCAGAACAAGACTATAAGAATGGTTATTCTGGTACAACAGGATTTGATAAAGCAGGTATTCGTATCACTCACGTTGACTCACGTGCTTACAAAGCAAGTGCTGATAGAATCTCAGGTGTTGGTACATTCGCTCCACAAGAATGCGCTGATCTTAGATTAGATAACACATATGGTGGACGTTCAATCGAAAACGACTACTATCCAGTTGCAGGTGGCGGTAAACGCTACATGAGCCAAATTGGTGTCATGGTCTCAAATGGTAAAACTTGGGACAAGGGATTAAGCATTGATTCAGGTGCTTTATTCAAAAAAGGCGCAAGATTCAATCTTAATGATGGAACTTCATGGGCTGAAACAATGCCATCTGGTTCTAAGCTTTGGAACAAAGCTAAAGTAAACGGTAAGAACTTCACTGATTACACAATCGATGAAACATGCACATTCGATTACAACTTAAGAGTTATCTCAATCGAAGAAGATGCTGAATACGGTTACAAAGCTGTTGTTCAAGTTAATAGAGAAAAATAATAATTCTCAATTCAATCACAAAAGGCACAGAGCAATCTGTGTCTTTTTTATATTCAATATTAGTAAATGCGCACAAATACGCACACATATAATACAATAGGAACTTCGGCGTTTCATGTTTTTAATAAGGAAAAGCATATAGAAAAAGCCGATAAAGCATCACGATGAAAGATGTAGAGCTACATACATTTCCCTCCTCTAACTAATCATTTGTTCTTAAAATGTGAACTATAGATCTCTTCAAGTCCACACCACCACACAAAATATCCAAACAAAAAACCTCACGAGTGAACGCGAGGTTTTTATGATTAATTAAATGGTTTTGGATTATTCAAGTGTTGTTGTACCAACTGCCATGAAGACAATGTTGAAGCTATAACCGATTGTACCATCCCAGTTGAATCCACCAGCAACAAGAACTTCACCTGTTGGGTAAACATCAACAGAACCATCGAAAACACCTAATCCAGCTTTGAAGACTTGTGAACCGTTTGTGTTCATGTTAGCACCGTAAGCACCAGCAGCACCAAATACAGCTTCTAAGAAAGGAAGTGCATCATCACCAGCATAACCGAAGCTAGTAACACCTGTTTCTTCATCAACTTCTCTTGATGAGAATGAAGATGTCTCTAATGATGCGACAACTGCAGCAGCTTCGCCATCATATGCAGTTTCAATAACTGAATAAGATGCTTCAGCTTGTGGAATAGCAGCAGCAACGCTTGCACCATATTGTTCTAATGGGTTATCAGCATGTTCACCTGTACTGAGATTTATCCAATCAGCTTCAACCATAACAGTATAGTTCTTTGCAGTATCCATTGCTGTGAATGCTGTAGAGATTTCTTCAGTAGATAATGCTTCTGGGATTGTTCCAGCTTCAAGATATGCTTCAGCTGGTGCTAACTTAGAAGCTTCTGGGCCTTCTAAGAATGCAATTTCACCATATTGTGTACCAGCATATTGTGAGCCATATGCAGAAACAATTGCATCTGAGTATTCAAATGTGAATGTCATTAAGAATGTGTCAGCATCACTTGTTTCTTCAAGAGTAACTGTGAATGTATCAGCCTTACAGTTTGTTGTGCTCATTCTGTAGCCATAAGAACAAAGTAAGATATATGCTGGCATATTAACAGCGTATTGTTCCATTCCTGATGGAGCAGGGACTGATGCATCACAAACGAGTGATGTATAACCATCTTCATCTGTAACTGAAGTGAATGATGTGTAATCAAATGGAAGACCCATATTAACAAAATATAAATCCCAGTTAGAAGCAGTTTCACCACCAGGTGCAACTTCGAAACCAGCACCATCTAAATCGTTAGCTGTGAAGTTATATTGTTTACCATCAGCAAGCTTAATCATACCTTCACCAACATTTTTTCTTACAGATGAATCATATGAGTATGAGTAGAAGTAATTTGAATTGTGCTTGTTACCTGTACCAGCCATTGTGACTGTACCATCATTCTTAATAGAAGCAATATCTGTTAAAGCGTATTCATAAGCAGCATCTTCAGCAAATGTTTTGAAGCTTGCTTTGATTGCTGAGAGAGCTTCCCAGTCAACTAAGACTGATTCGTCACCAGCTTCAACCTTAAGAGAAATTGGTCCTTCTTTTAAGACTGTAAGTGTGTGACCTTCAAGAGAAACAACATCAGCAGAAGCAGATCTAACTGTAACTGTGTAACCCTTTGGATCAGAACCACCGACAACTGTGAAATATGTGTCGAGGTCGAGGACATCACCAACAACGATTTCGCCTTCTGGTCTTGTAACTTCAATGTCTGAAATTGGATCTACAGTAGGTGTAGTATCTGTAGGTGTTGAGCCTGTATCTCCTGTTGGTGCAGTACCAGAACTTGAGCCTTTACAACCAGCGAGTGCCATTGCTCCAGTAGCAGCAAGAAGAGAAAGTGTAACTAATAATTTCTTATTCATATTTTCTATCTCCTTTTTACTATGATAAAAATTAGTGATTATATTTTATTAAAAAACTAACACATTTACAACAAGTTATTAAAATATTTTTACTTAATATTAATATTAAGTAATAGGATTATTGAAGTAAAAAAGTTAGTCATTAGTTAGCATTGTTAACTATTTTTTATGGTATTTTAGAATTGTAAAGTTGGTATTAAAAACAATAGCCCTGTAACGAAAGATAATAATCCCGCAACTACAAAAGGTAGGAAAATCATCCATGCTTTATTTAAGTATTCATCTGGCAGTTCATTGTCCCAATCATTAATTCTATGACGAATTCTTGCTCTATAAACATCTTGGATAATAAAACCAATAAGCGAAAATACAATACCAACAAATATTAATGTGTAGCTAATCCATTCCTTTGGCCATTTATATGGTATTTCAATTCCTTTATATAATAATATTCGTGGAAGTAAAGCAATTGTAGCAGCTAATAAATAACCTGCAAACCCTATTAAATAGTTCCACCACTTTTTTAATGCGTACTTCATAATTTAGGATTATACATCTTTTGTAATTTGATTAAAGTAAAAAGTAAGTTTATACTTTTTGTATATGGGAAATCCAAATCTAAAAGAAAATAAGTTTAAAAGAGCATTAGTCCTTCCGTTCAGAGGAATTGTAAAGACTCTTTTTCCTATTACTTACGTTAAACTCCAATATAAATATATTACCCATCACAAATTAAATCTTAAGAATCCAAAAAGATATACTGAAAAACTTCAATACCTTAGATTATTTGTTTATCCAAAAAATCCATTAGTGTCTAAATGCGCTTCTAGAGATGGGGTTAGAGAATATGTATCTAGTAAAGGATATGAGGATACATTGATTCCTTCTTATGGAGTTTATGATTCTTTTGATGATATTGATTTTGATAAGCTTCCTAATCAATTTGTTATGAAATGCACGCACGCATGCGCATTTAATAAAATAATTAAAGATAAAGAAAATATTAATAAAGAAGAGTTAAGAAAGACTTTCAATAAATGGCTTAAGACTAACTATGGTAAGAAAACAAGAGAGATGCACTACTCACCAATTAAGCCAAGAATTATTGTTGAGAAATATATTGGGGAACTTGAACATTTACCAGCAGAATACAAGATCCATGTTTTTAATGGCGTAGCTAAAAATATGTATGTCGTTACTGGCCGTGGAGAAGATATTAGATACAACAACTATTATATTGATTGGACACCATTTGATGGTTCTCAATTCAACGGTTGGAAAAAGCGTGATGAAGTTCTTCCTATTCCTGAAAATTGGAACGAAATGGTAAAAATGGCCGAGACACTTTCTAAAGAATTCCCATTCGTTAGAGTGGATCTTTATAACATAAACGGAAAGATATATTTTGGTGAAATGACCTTCACTCCAGCAAAAGGCACCCTCATCTTAGACGACGATAGGTGCGATTTTGAAATGGGTGAATGGTTAGATATTAATAATTAATTATCTCCAGGTTGAATCTGGGATTAATACTTCGTATAACATCAAGGCAAAGAGGGATTTATCCTCTTTGTTTTGTTTATATTCATCAACGTTATTTGTAAGGTTATCGTATTCAGAATTTTCAATGCTATAAGTTAATGACATAGCAGTGACATTTGATGGTAAATGAATGCCTTTATCTTCGTTAAAATAGAAACTTACTAATTCAGTGTGTCCACTACTATTTGTAATAACTGGACAATGCGACATTTGATATAAGTGTTGAGTGTATGTCTTTGTATTAAAGTCATATGAATATAAAGAGAAATTAAGAGTTAATGTAACTGGTTGAGAGAAGTTTCTTGAACAAGTTGTACCACCTCTCATTGCTAGAGCAATGTATTTAGCGTTTTCAAGTTGCTTAGGGAAAGATGTTCCATAACCTTTATCATTCATTTGGACACGTGATCTTTGATAATATCCATCACATTGAATTCTTCCATCATATAGTTTAGATAAATAGCCATATGCAAAGCTCTTATCAATAGTTGATAAATTCTTTGTTGGACCATAACCAACGCCTTTATCTTCAACAGGTGTATCGTGATACCAATCTAATAATTCTTTATTATCAGGGTTCATTTGATCTTCCACTTTTACATAAGTTAAAGATGGAGTAATTCCTTGAGCGGTTTTTTGATTAGCATCAACATTAAACTTTCCAGTTTGAGAACCTTTCAAGTCACCTTCAAAAGGCATATCATACGCAACTTGTGAAGAGACTTTTGTTTTTAAATCTTCATTCCAAGTATCGTAATAGTTTTCAAGGAAATCGGTTGAGGCATAAGCGTTGCCTACATAAAGTTCTTTTACTTTATCCTTACATCCTGTAAGAAGTAATGCGATTAGAGGTAAAACAATTAAATTTTTCTTATTCATCTAAATCATCCTCCTCATCGAAATTGTAGTCTTTATCTTTATTAGTTTGCTTTGGAACTTCTGGTGCTAATTCAACTCCGCGAGCAAATTCTTCAGAATCCATATATAATTCAACTTCTTTTCCAAAATGTGGATAGAATGAATATCCAAGTAAACAAATCATTACAAGAGCAGGTAATGATCTAAAGAATGGATAATAAACCTCACTTGAATGGACAACATAGAAAGCATCATAGTTAAGTGAAGAATAGATAAATAATCCAAATACCAATGAGATAATCATTGTTTTAACAAGCTTACTATCTTTGCTCTTTGAGTTATATTCTCTTAACGACATAAAGGCAAAGACCATGAATACCATGAATGCAACTAAAGCAAGGAAGCCTCCTTCTTTCATGATTTCTGCTTCAAACATCTTTGTATTAGCAGTAAGAATTGAACCATTCAATAATGTAGGCTTAACACCAAAGAAATAACCACTCTTGAAGATTACTTTAATAACTTCATTGGTCTTATTCATGATACGTCCATTGAAGGCTTTTCTTAAGAAAGTGTTAGAAGCAACGATATTCGCTACTGATGGAACATAGTTATTTAAAATTGCTACTAATAAACAAATAACTACGATAACCACTACTAAGTAGAATAAGATATTTGTGACTTTCTTGGTTCTTTCTGTTCTAGGAATAAATCTAAAGCAAACACCAATGATTGCACTTGGAATTAAAAGCATTAATGCTTCTTTGTTAGGAACAGTAACTAGTGCAACTAAACCAACTAAACCAATAACTAAATAAATAAGGAATTTTTTAATATTTTCTTTTGGATTAATGAACAATAAGCCAATTAAGAACAATGTAGACAAGAATCCAAAAATACCAGAATACGCTAATGAAACTTCAGAAAGGGAGAATCCTAATAACCAAGATGATTCTTTAGTAACATCAAAGAGTTCACCATTATAGTAATAAATTGGAGTAGCTTCATATTTAGTAGCGTAGAACAATCCATAATTAAACCATGTGATAAACATAGAGATTAACGCAATTAACGCTAAAGCACCACCAATGATAATAAGACCATTTTCCATCTTAAATGATTTGATTCTTCTTGCACTATAACCAATCATTAAGAATGAGACAATTGCAAAGAATGAGAAAAGATTATTTACAAATAATCCTGGTGTCTTATACATATTGCCAAAGCAAATTAATAAAGCCATTAACACCAATGGTAAGGCGAATAAGGCAAAGTGTTTTAATTCTTGTTTGTTGGAATTAATAACCATAAAAGGAATGGTTGCGATATTAACAATTAATCCAACAACAAAGAAAATAATGTTAGATCCACCAAGGCCAAAACACATAAGTCCTAAGAGTTCTAAGATAACGAAGACAACAATTGCTTCACTACTTTTTACGTATTTCTTTAAAGATTCCATACATCAATTATATGCAACTTTAGAAAAAGTTCATATAAAAAAGTTATTTTTGATTCAATAATGCTATAATGTAACCACTATGGATTTTGTTGGAATCGAGAAATTATCACTGGTTGATTATGATGAAAAAGTCGCATGCACTCTTTTTATGGAAGGGTGTAATTTTAGATGTCCTTTTTGCCATAATTCTCAATTAGTAAATAAAGAAAACAACACCCCTATCCCATGGGAAGAAATCAAAGTCTTCTTAAAAAGAAGAGTTGGCGTTATGGATGCGGTAGTCATCACCGGTGGAGAACCAACGTTAATGCCAGATTTAGAAGAAAAAATAAAAGATATAAAATCTTTTGGATATGAAGTTAAATTAGAC
Source organism: Bacilli bacterium (assembly GCA_024413875.1). Next base: position 9,598 of record JAKSVY010000005.1, on the reverse strand, counting down.
ACAAATGGCACTAACCCTACTTTAATCAAAAAGTTAGTATCTGAAGGATTGATTGATTATATCGCTATGGATATTAAATCATCTCCTAATACATATAACGATGTTGCGGGATTATCAGTTAATATGGCGAAAATCAAAGAAACGGTTGGTTTCTTGCTTGAAAATCATATTGATTATGAATTTAGAACCACTCTTATTGATGAATTCCATAATCTTGAAACAATCAAAGAATTAGGTGAGTTTATTAAAGGCGCAAAGAAATATAGACTTCAAAAATTCACCGATTCAGACACATGTATTCAAAGAGGGCTTCATCCAGTATCAAAAGAAAACGCCCTTCAAATGAAGGACGTCTTACTTACTTATATTAATGATGTCGAGCTTAGAAGCTATTAATGTGAATTGATGTAGTTGATAGCACGTAATGCAGCAGTCATACCATCACTTTCAGCAGTAACTACTTGGCGGAAAACCTTTACTCTACAATCCCCAGCAGCATATAAGCCTGGGGTTTTTGTTTCCATTAACTCATTTGTAACGATGTAACCTTTTTCTAAATCTACAAGATTAGAATATCTTTCATTATCAGGAACTTGTCCAATTGCAATGAAAGCTGCTTTTACATCATATCTTTTGAGCTCATGGGTTTTTGTGTTTTCAAACACTAAACCATTTAAATCAGGATCGCCAAGGAATTCTTTTAATGAAATTTCATAATCAATTGAGATATTACTTGTAGTTCTTACTCTATTGCATAAGATTTCATCAGCGAATAGGTGATCAAATAACGCACAGATATAAACATGGTTACAGTAACTTGATAATTGAAGAGCATATTGAAGCGCTGTGTTAGCATCACCAATAAGAGCAACATCTTCACCCTTAAAGAATGCTCCATCACAAACTGCACAATAAGATACACCATGTCCTACGAGTTCATCTTCTCTTTCTACCCCGATGTGGCGAGGTTTAACGCCACAAGCGAGGATAACTGTAAGAGATTCGTGAACATTATAGTCAGTTTTAACTTGGAATACTCCATTTACTTTAGTAACTGATTCAACTTTTTCAAGTTCGAATTCAGCGCCTAAATCTGTGACTTGTTCAAATAATTTAGAAGAATATTCTTCACCAGAGATTTCCTTGATTGAAGGAATATTTTCAACACGAGGAGAGACAGCAATTTGTCCACCGATAGTTTCTTGTTCAAGAATTAATACGCTTTTGCCACCACGACGAGCATTAAGTGCTGCTGTCATTCCAGCAACGCCAGCTCCGATTACGATAACGTCAAACATATTAATTTAATGATTCAAGATAACCTTTGATGTTAGAAGCATTTTCGTAAGAATCAAACTTGCCATCGTGTGGAACAAGTAATGTAGGAGCTTTCTTAACACCTAAAGCAACTGTCATTTCCTTATTTTCTTCAGCGTCAACCCAGACATAGTGAACACCTTTCTTTTCAAGAAGCATCTTTGCCATCTTGCAGTTAGGACATGTCTTTGTGCCGAATAACATGATTTCTTGTGGGATTTCTACACTTACTGCTGGAGCTGCTGCAGATTCTGCTACTGCAGCGCGTTCAGACTTAAGGTGAGAGTTTTCAAGAACATAAACTTTACGATTCTTGAATTCTTCTGTCTTACCAACGTTCCAGTTTTGAATTGGACGGTAGTAACCAGTAATACGTGAGTAAACTTCTGTTGGCTTACCACAGTGAGGACATTGATAGACTTCACCAGTGATGTAACCATGGTCTCTACATACAGAGTATGTTGGAGACATTGTGTAATATGGAATTTCGTAGTTTTCTGCAATCTTACGAACAAGATTCATACATGACTTCCATGATGGGAGTTTTTGTCCTAAGAAACAGTGGAAAACTGTACCTGATGTATAAAGTGTTTGTAAGTCGTTTTGGATATCGAGTGCTGCGAAGATATCATCTGTATAACCAACTGGTAAGTGTGAAGAGTTAGTGTAATATGGAGTTTCTTCATTATCTGATGCTGTGATGATATCTGGATATCTCTTAACATCGTGTTTTGCTAAACGATATGATGTAGATTCAGCTGGTGTAGCTTCAAGATTGTAAAGGTCACCATACATTTCTTGATAGTCAGAGAGTTTATTTCTCATGAAGTTAAGAACATCTTTAGTGAACTTTTGAGCTTTTTCCTTAGTTAAATCTTCTTTGATCCAACGAGCATTTAAGCAAGCTTCATTCATACCAACTAAACCAATTGTTGAGAAGTGGTTGTTGAATGTGCCAAGGTATCTCTTTGTATATGGATATAAACCAGCATCAAGTAATGTTGTAATAACATTTCTCTTAACCTTTAATGATCTTGCTGAGATATCCATTAATTTAGAGAGTCTGTTATAGAAGTCTTTTTCATCTGTTGCTAAATATGCGATACGTGGCATATTGATTGTAACAACACCGACAGAACCTGTTGATTCACCTGAACCGAAGAAACCACCTGATTTCTTTCTGAGTTCACGGAGGTCAAGACGTAATCTACAGCACATTGAACGGACATCACTTGGTTCCATATCAGAGTTGATATAGTTAGAGAAGTAAGGTGTACCGTATTTTGCTGTCATTTCAAATAATAATTTATTATTTTCTGTTTCTGACCAGTCAAAATCTCTTGTGATTGAGTATGTTGGGATTGGATATTGGAAACCACGTCCGTTAGCATCGCCTTCGATCATAATTTCGATGAAAGCTTTGTTAACCATCTTCATTTCTTCAACACAGTCTTTGTACTTGAAGTCCATTTCCTTGCCACCAACGATACAGTTAAGTTCTGCCATATCGTTTGGAACAGTCCAGTCTAATGTAATGTTGGTAAATGGTGCTTGTGTACCCCATCTAGATGGTGTATTGACACCATAGATGAATGATTGGATGCATTGTTTAACTTCCTTATAAGTTAATCCATCTTTCTTTACGAAAGGTGCTAAATATGTATCAAATGATGAGAATGCTTGAGCACCAGCCCATTCATTTTGCATGATACCTAAGAAGTTAACCATTTGGTTACATAATGTAGAAAGGTGTGATGCTGGAGCAGATGTAATCTTACCTGTAACACCGCCTAAGCCTTCTTTAATTAATTGCTTAAGTGACCAACCAGCACAGTAACCTGTGAGCATTGATAAGTCATGGATATGAATATCAGCATTTCTATGTGCTTGTTCAATTTCAGAATCGTAAACTTCACTTAACCAGTAGTTGGCTGTGATAGCACCACTGTTTGAAAGAATTAATCCACCAACAGAGTATGTAACTGTTGAGTTTTCTTTAACACGCCAGTCTTTAATCTTTAAATAGCTATCAACTGTTTCCTTATAGTCAAGTTCAGTAGCCTTCATTTGACGAAGTTCATCGTGTTTCTTTCTATAAATGATATATGACTTAGCAACATCAATATATCCAGCTTGAACTAATGAGAATTCAACTGCGTCTTGAACATCTTCGAGTTCTACAACATTATCTCTAACTTTATCACTGAAGTATGCTGTTGATTTTAATGCGATCAATTGAATAATATCTTCTGTAAATGGTTTGCCACTACCTTGGAATGCTTTTTCAATAGCAGCTTCGATTTTTTTGATGTCAAATTCTTCTACTTTGCCATCACGTTTTCTTAATTGAAACATAGTCTAATCTCCTCATTTTAAGGCGATAATCCCCCAGTCGGCGATAAAAACAATTTGTTTTTTCGCTTAGTTAGTGTCTTATCGAATTACTATGGGTATTCCCCATCCTTGTCGTTATTTTAAATAAGATAAAAAAGTATTTCAATAATTAAGCCTATTATTTTTTACAAATTATGGATTTTAGAGAAAAAGTGTAGTATTCATCGAATATTTATTTTACTTCTAAGCAAAAAACGTCAATTAAAAAACTCATATTTTTGAAATGATTAAAATACAGGTTAAATATCATAAAAAATGCCTTATTTTTTGCCAATTTATTCCAATTAGTAGATTTTTAGTTTTGTCAAAAAAGCATATAAGTAAATAAACAAAAATTATGTGATTAGCAGCACAAAAACAAAAGACCGCCAAGTCATTTGCTTAGCGGTCTAATTATTGTTTTTGAAGAATTAATTACATTAACTTTCTGAACATTGCAATAACTTCTTCTTTAGTTGCTGTTCTTGGGTTTCCTGGGCAGCAAGCATCAGCGAGTGAGTCATTTGCAAGCGCGTCTAAGTCAGCTTCTTTAATAGCTTCACACTTTGTTGGAATTCCAACATCAACGCTTAATTGTTTTACAGCATTAATTGCAGCAGCGCGGTATTCAGCTTGTGACATTGCATCAACACCCTTAACACCCATTGCTCTAGCAATTTCTCTATACTTTTCACCTGTGTATTCAGCATTGTATTCCATAACGATTGGTAAGAACATAGCACATGCAACACCATGTGGAACATCATAGTATGCTGATAATGTGTGAGCCATTGAGTGGTCAACACCTAAACCAACGTTTGAGAATCCCATACCTGCGACGTATTGGCCTAATGCCATACCTTCACGACCATCTGGATCATTTTCGCAAGCAGCTCTTAAGCTTCTACCAATGATTTCAATAGCCTTGAGGTGGAACATATCAGATAATTCCCAGGCACCACGTGTGATGTAACCTTCAATAGCGTGTGTTAATGCGTCCATACCTGTAGACGCTGTTAAGCCTTTTGGCATAGATGACATCATATCTGGGTCGACAATAGCGACAACTGGCATATCGTGTGGGTCAACACAAACGAATTTTCTCTTCTTTTCAACATCAGTAATAACGTAGTTGATTGTAACTTCAGCAGCTGTACCAGCTGTTGTAGCAACAGCGATGATTGGTAAGCAAGGTTTTGTTGTTGGAGCAACACCTTCAAGTGATCTTACATCTGCGAATTCTGGGTTAGTAATGATAATACCGATTGCTTTAGATGTATCCATTGATGAACCACCACCAATAGCGACGATACAATCAGCCTTGCATGCCTTAGCAGCTTCAACACCACCAAGAACATTTTCGATTGTTGGGTTTGGTTTGATATCGCTATAAACTGTGTAAGCGATTCCTGCTGCGTCTAATAAATCTGTAACTTTCTTTGATACACCAAATTTAATTAAACTTGCATCAGTACAAACTAAAACATTTTTGAAACCTCTAGCCTTAATTTCTGGTACAACGTTTGCGATTGCGCCATGGCCATGATATGAAGTTTCGTTTAACATGAAACGATTTGCCATAATATTTATTTCTCCTTTATATGGTTGAACTAATTATAAACCAAATTGATTATATAAATTAAATTATTTTTATTTATAAAGTATATAAAAAACAAACAACTGTTGTTTTTAGTTGTTTGCTTTACACTTTTGAATTATTTCTGTGCTGATTTTAATTGTTTTATCCTGATTTTTATATAATCTTTTTCTAATTTTCACTTCTTTTGGATAACCAGATACTTCAAGCATTCCTCTTGGAGCATAATAAGCGTGATCTTTTTGTTTTTCTAACGCTAAAACCATACCTAAACATGCTTTATTTGGTAAATGGAATAAGATACGCATTCCAACTTTTGCAATAGATCCAAAGATTCCCGGATATGCCTTCTTGATTAAAGGGGTATAGGTTGTTCCAGGATGAGTTAAATAGGTTTTGATATTTGTGTTCTCTACATCTTTTATATATTCGATAAAGTAATGTGTAACACATAACTTCGAATTACAGTATGACCTAAATTTGTTATATCTCTTATCTAACATAAAATCATCATAGTTAATACGTCCACGATAAGATGCGACTGAAGTTGTAAATATCACCTCTACTTGATGCTTTAATGAAAGTAAATAATCTTTCAATAAATCATTAAGATATTTTACTCCAATGAAGTTGGTGCCTATCGTTAATTCAAGGCCTTCTTTAGTTTGGCTTTTTGGGATATGGAATACACCAGCATTATTAACAAATATATCGATATCTATATTATTTTTAATAATATCATTAGCAAATTTCTCAATAGATTTAAATGATGATAAATCTAAATCCATTAAGGTTATTTTTGCATCAGAATAAGATTCCAAAATTAATCTTTTTGCCTCTTCACCTCTACTTTTATTTCTAACAGGTAAAATGATGTTAGCGTGTTTCATAGCAAGGATTGAAGCAAGATAAAAACCAATCCCGGAATTTCCACCAGTAATAACAACAGTTTTGTTTGAGTAATCGCGTTTAGAATTTTTATCTAACCACTTTTGTAACTTATCAATTTCTTTCATTTCTACTATTGTAACTCATTTGTGCTAGCATCACTAAATTGTTTATATTCCAAATTTTAAATAGAACAATCGTAGAGTGTTCTAAGGAAATATAGTCATTTAATGAAAAATATACTTATTAATTGCCATTTTTAGATCAAATTTCATGAAAAATAACGTTATAAAATATAGATATTTTAGCCACGTTTAAATAAAAGATACATCTTTTATTCATATAACTTTTAAAAATAATATATTTTTAGAAAGTATAGTGTTTAACTTTACAATTAATATTATTTTTGATTAACTTTATTTGAATCAGGAAAAGGAGAAAAAATATGATTACAAAACCAGAAACAGCGTGGTTAGGATTTAAAGGTCACAAGTGGCAACACGAAATTGATGTCCGTGACTTCATCCAAGATAACTACCACCCATACCTCGGCGATGAATCCTTCCTCGAAGGACCAACAGACGCTACAAACGTATTATGGGGAAAATTATCAGCATTACAAAAAGAAGAAAGAGCTAAAGGCGGCGTTCTTGATATGGAAACAGAAGTTGTTTCTTCATTAACAGCTTATGGCCCTGGATATATCTCAGAAGAAACTAAGGATCTTGAAAAGGTTGTTGGTTTACAAACAGATAAGCCACTTAAGAGAGCATTTATGCCTTATGGTGGTATTAAGATGGCAGAAAAGGCATGTACAACATATGGCTATCAACCATCAGAAAAACTTCATGAAATCTTCACAAAATATCACAAGACACATAATGATGGAGTCTTCGATGTTTATACAGATGAAATGATGAGATGCCGTCACAACAAGATTATTACAGGTTTACCAGATACATATGGCCGTGGCCGTATCGTTGGTGACTATCGTCGTGTTGCATTATATGGTATCGATAACATCATTGCAGAAAAGATTGTCGACTTACAACACATCGGTCTTCGTGGAATGACAGAAGATGTTGTCAGACTTAGAGAAGAAGTTGCAATGCAAATCAGAGCATTAAAAGAAATGAAAGAAATGGCAAAAGTCTATGGATTTGATATCTCTAGACCTGCTGAAAATGCTCGCGAAGCATTCCAATGGGTTTACTTTGGTTACCTCGCTGCTATTAAGACTCAAAACGGTGCAGCTATGTCAGTTGGACGTATCTCTACATTCCTTGATGTCTACATTGAAAGAGATTTAGAAAATGGCACATTAACAGAACGTGACGCACAAGAACTTGTTGACCACATGGTTATGAAGTTCAGAATGGTCAAATTTGCTCGTATCCCATCATACAACGCTTTATTCTCAGGTGACCCAGTATGGGCTACATTAAACTTAGCAGGTATGGGTTCGGATGGACGTCCATTAGTTACAAAGAACGATTATCGTTTCTTACGTACACTTGAAAATATGGGTCCAGCACCAGAACCAAACATGACAGTTCTTTGGTCTTCAAGACTTCCAGAAAACTTCAAGAAATACGCTGCAAAGATTTCTGTCTTAACATCATCAGTTCAATATGAATCTGACTGTGTTATGAGACCAATTTGGACAGATGACTACGCAATTTGCTGCTGTGTCTCTGCTACACAAACTGGTAAAGAAATGCAATTCTTCGGTGCACGTGCAAACCTTGCAAAGTGCTTACTTTACGCCATCAACGGTGGTGTTGATGAAATCACTCATCAACAAGTTGGTCCTACATATGGAGCAATCACTGATGAATATCTTGATTATGAGAAGGTTATGGCAAAGTATAGCCAAATGATGGAATGGTTAGCGGATGTTTATGTAAACACATTAAACGCTATCCACTACATGCACGATAAATATTATTATGAAGCTGCTGAAATGGCTTTAATCGATACAAATGTTAAGAGATCATTCGCAACAGGTATTGCTGGTTTCTCACACGTTGTTGACTCTTTATGTGCAATTAAGTACGCGAAAGTTAAAGCAATCCGTGATGAACAAGGTATTACTACTGATTTCGAAATCGAAGGCGACTTCCCACGTTACGGTAACGATGATGACCGTGCTGATGAAATCGCTATTAGATTACTCAAGACATTCATGAAGAAGATTTCAAGACACCACACATATAGAGATTCTGAACCTTCTACATCAATTCTTACAATTACATCAAACGTTGTTTATGGTAAGGCTACTGGTTCTTTACCAGATGGTAGAAAACAAGGTGAACCACTTTCACCAGGTGCTAACCCAGCATACGGAGCAGAAAAGAATGGTTTACTTGCATCTCTTAACTCAGTTGCAAAATTACCATATGAATATGCTTTGGATGGTATCTCAAATACACAAACAATTAACCCTGACGCTCTTGGTCACGACTTATATGAAAGAAAGAATAATCTTGCACAAGTCTTAGATGGTTACTTCGATCAAGGTGCTCACCACCTCAACGTTAACGTCTTCGGTACTGAAAAGCTCATTGACGCAATGAACCACCCAGAAAAAGAAGAATACGCTAACTTCACAATTCGTGTTTCTGGTTATGCTGTTAAGTTTATTGATCTTACTAAGGAACAACAACTTGACGTTATCGCTAGAACATGTCACGAAAGGTTGTAATAAATGCCTAGCGTAGGCTATTACAATTCTATTGAATCATTCGCATTAGTGGACGGACCTGGAGTCAGATCCGTCCTCTTTCTTCAAGGCTGCCCATTTAGATGTCTTTATTGTCATAACCCAGAAACTTGGAATTTCACTAAAGAAAACTCCATCACACCTGAGGAAGCAATTAAGAAATTATCTAGATACGCTCCATACTGGAAAGATAATGGAGGCATCACCGTTTCTGGAGGAGAGCCATTAAGTCAACTCGACTTTGTCTTAGAATTTGCTAAACTCGCCAAAGAAAAGGGATATACCTTCGTTATTGATACAGCAGGTGGACCGTTCTCTAAAGATCCTACTTGGTTAAACAAGTTTGATGAACTTCTTAAATACACTGATTTAATCTTAATGGATATTAAAGGCATTGATGAAGAAACCCATGTTAAGATGGTTGGTAAATCGTCAACCAATTCAATGGAGATGTTTGATTATTTAAATAAGAAGAACTTCCCTATTTGGATTAGATACGTTCTTGTTCCAGGTTACACTGATAAAGAAGAACTCTTAACTAAAACAAGAGACTTCACAAGAACTCTTAACAATGTTCAAAGATTTGAGGTTCTTCCTTATCATCCATACGCATTAGCGAAATACACTAAGTTTGGAATCGAATATCAACTTCGAGATGTTATGTCTCCAAGCCATGAAAGTGTTGAACACGCTGAAGAGAT
>JAKSVY010000049.1 GCA_024413875.1 Bacilli bacterium | reverse complement strand
GCGACTGTTTTAGATAATTCAGTTCCATTAAAAAGTGTTAATCCAAAATCAAAATTTGTCATTGTTTTAGGCAATGAAGCACGAGGAGTTTCTAAACAAATTCAAGAAATTTCTGACCTAAAAGTCCGTATTGAAATGAGCGGAATTGACTCATTAAATGTCGGTGTTGCTGCAGGCATCGCAATGTATGAATTAAAGAATAGATAGCATTTAATTGTTATATTTGTAACTAATATTCGTTATAAACGTCACAAATGTGTCGGATTTTTGCTATGTCGAGGATATTTTCTTTACACATATTTTCGATGTGAATATAATTCACGACGTTTAATAGCAAACCCAGAGCGATTTGGGGACGCAAAACTATAGGGTCTCTCGTAGATAGCCAGCTGCCATTTAGATTATTTATAGGTAGTTTTTTGCCTTTTGGGAGGGGCTTTATGACTAAGACTAAATTAATTTCTTTCGGTGTTGCTCTAGCTGCAACTTCTGCTGTCGCAATCGGTGCAGTTGCTAATCAACAAGAATTATTATTCCGTACAGGCGCAACGTTTGAACCATATTACTGCATTTATGGAGATGTGTTTGCAAAACCGGTTCAAGATGAAGCAAATCCAAATGTTTCTTTTGCTAGAACTAGAGAATTATCTCTTGGTTTTAAAAACTTTACATTCAATGATGGCGTTTACGCTAAATATGAATCACAAAATGATTTCTCAAGTCCTGAAACAGTAGATATGACAAAATATGCTGCTATTTGGAATGTTGAACCAATTCATGGTCTTCTTGGTGGTTCAATTATCACCAAACATCTTTTTGAAAGCGATGGTGAAACTGACAAAACTTTTTATATCTATGCAATTTTCTCTGATGAATCTTTTGAAGATCCAACAGATTATTCTGTTGAATCATTTACACATGGTATTGGTTTATCACATGCTTTATTCCATCCATCTTATGGTGTTCTTTCTGGTGAAAATTTAGCGGGTGGTGATCCATGTTCAGTAGTTCCAGATTCTCTTGAAGAACCTATTGAACTTATTGTTGCTGATGGCACAAACTCTGAAGGCGTTTGGTGCGATATTGCTAGATACTTAGGCTCATTTGAATATTTCTATATTGCAATTTTTGGAAATATTGCAATTGATACAGTTTCTATTGCATATACATGCCAATCAATTTCTGATGACTTTATTTACCATCCTACACATTCACATTTCTATGATTTCCATTATAATGAAAATGAACACTGGTATGAATGTAGTTGTGGTTCTAGAGAAGGTTTCCCAGAACCTCACACATTTGATGAAGACGGTATTTGCACATCTTGCCATTATCAAAGATCATAAGTTTATTATCTAGTCTTTCAATAAGCATCTCGAAAGAGGTGCTTTTCTTATTTTAAAATGAAGTATATACAATTAATTTTTAATTGTGTTATAATCTTTATCGCGTTGATGAGAAGTAGTAACTTCATCACCAGTTAAATAGGGAATTGTGGAATAGTGGAACCCACGAAGTTAATTGGCGAAGTGAATTCACCTCGGAGCAATGGTAGATGACCACGTTAATCGCGTTAAGATTAAGTAGAGCGATTTATTAGTAATCTTTGATTACATTTAAAAATATAAAATCGAATTAGGATGGCACCACGGAGAAATTCGTTCCTTAGTTGGTGTCTTTTTTATTTAAAAAGGAGAACAAGTATGGCAACTGAAATCGAACAAGTTGAACAACTTAAAGCTGAGATTATTGAAGCTATCGATAAAGCCGATAATCAAACTGAACTTAAAACAGTTCAAGAAACTCACCTTTCAAAGAAATCTAGATTAAATGGAATGATGAGTTTAATCCGTAATTTAGCGGGTGATGCTAGAATTGCGTTTGGACAAGCAATGAACAATGCTCGTAATGAAATCAATGAAAGATTTGCTGCTAAGCAACAAAAGATCAATGATTTCTTAATTAAGCAAAAACTTGAGAAAGAAACAATTGATATCACTCTTCCAGGTGTTGATTACACAACTGGTGGTATTAACCCATTCTTCCAAATCCAAGATGAAATCATGGATATTTTCGTGTCAATGGGATATGAAGTAGTAGAGGGACCAGACGTCGAAACAGATTACTATAACTTCGAACGTATGAATCTTCCTGCCAACCACCCAGCAAGAGAAATGCAAGATAGTTTCTATATCAATCCAACAACATTGCTTAGAACCCATACTTCTCCAGCACAAGCTCATGCTATGGATAAGGCTAATGGTAGACCATTAAAGATTGTTTGCCCTGGTAAGTGTTTCCGTCGTGATGATGACGATGTCACACACTCACACCAATTCGGACAAGTTGAAGGCTTAGTTATCGATAAGAACATCAACTTAGGAAACCTTAAGGCTACTCTTGAATTAGTTTTAAGAAAAATGTTTGGTGAAAAACGTGAAGTTAGATTTAGAGGTTCTTACTTCCCATTTACAGAACCATCAGTAGAAGTAGATATTTCATGTATGGAATGTCATGGTAAGGGATGCCCAACATGTAAAGGCACAGGATTTATTGAAATCCTCGGTGCAGGTATGGTTCACCCTAACGTATTAAGAATGTCTGGTTATGATCCAGATGTTTATAGTGGATTTGCTTTTGGTATTGGTATTGAACGTGTCGCAATGCTTAGATATGGTATCGACGATATCCGTAGAGTCTATCAAGGCGATGTACGTTTCGTACAACAATTCAAACGTGATAAATAATTTTGGAGGTAATTAAAATGAAAGTCTCATTAAATTGGTTAAAGAAACTTGTAAATATTGATGGATTAACTCCAGAAGAAATCGCTCATAGATTAACATTCGCTGGTGTTGAAGTTGAATCAATTGATAAAGCATCAACTGCAACTAACTTAGTTATTGGTCAAGTAGTTGAATGTGAAAATATGCCTGATAGTGATCACTTACATTTATGTAAAGTAAATGTTGGTGAAGCTGAACCACTTAACATTGTTTGTGGTGCACCTAATGTCCGTGTTGGATTAAAGGTTATTGTCGCTCTTGATGGTGCTAAACTTCCTGGTGGCACAATTAAGAAAGGTAAAATCCGTGGATACGAATCAAACGGTATGCTTTGTTCTTTAGTAGAACTTGGTGTTGACCAAAAATACTTAAGAGAAGAACAAATTAAAGGTATTGAAGAAGTTAAAGAAGACGCAGTTGTCGGAGACAAGAACGTTTTAGGTTTATTTGGTCTTGATGATGTTATTCTTGATCTTAAGCTTCTCGCTAACCGTTCTGATTGCAACGCAATGATTAACGTTGCACGTGAAATCCAAACATTATTTGAAAGAGAAACTAATATTCCTGAACCAAAGGTTCATGCTTTAGTTAAGAACGATATTGTTGTGGGTTCTGAAACAGAAAGATGTTCACAATTCTCAGCACGTATTGTTAGAGGTATTGAAACAAAACCATCACCAGATTGGATGAGAGAAACTCTCCAAGCTGAAGGTATTAGATCAATTAACAACGTTGTTGATATTGGTAACTACATCATGCTTTTAACAGGTCAACCATTACATATGTATGACCTTGACAAATTACCAAAACTTGAATTAATCGCTAGAGATGATTTAGATAATGACTTTGTTGCATTAGATGAAAAGACATATAAACTTCAAAATGGCGATATCGCAATTACAAGTGGTGGTAAGGCAATGTGTTTAGGTGGTGTCATGGGATCACTTGAATGTGCAGTCGATGAAAACACAAAGAATATTGTTATTGAAGCTGCTAACTTTGACTTCGCAAGTGTTCGTAGAACATCTATTAGACTTAACTTAGCATCTGACTCATCAGCAAGATTTGTTAAAGGTATTAACCCAAATCAATACGAATACGTTATGGGCTTAACAACCGACTTATTAGTGGAACTTTGTAACGCTAAAGAAGTTAGTGAAACAAAGACATACTTAGCAAAAGAAATTGAACAAAAAGTTCTTGAATGTGAAATCTCATACATTAACAACCGTTTAGGTACTGAATTTAGCGATGAAGAAGTAGTGAACGCTCTTAGAAGAGCTCAACTCGATGTCACACAAGCTGGTACAAAACTTGTTGTTAAAGTTCCATTCCAAAGAATTGATATCGGAGATAAGGCTGATCTTTCTGAAGAAGTCATCCGTATCTTAGGATTTGAAAATGTTAAATCAGAACTCCCACTCGTAAGAGTATCTGTTGGAGCCCTTGATGAATTAGTTGCTAAAAAGCGTGTAGTTCGTGATTTCTTACGCGGAAATGGTTTAGATGAACAATTAACTTATTCTTTGATTAGAAAGTCTGAAATCGCCGATTTTAGAATTTTAAATAAACTTGAACCTTACTTAGTAATGCACCCATTAACTGATGAGCACGAATATGTAAGAACTAACTTACTTCCATCATTAATGAATGTTCTTGAATATAACTTAAATCACGGTAACACTGATTTATCATTCTTTGAAGTATCTGACTTATTTGGTATTGGTGAAAAGACAATCCACTTAGCAGCTATTCTTAATGGTAAAAACAATAGACAAGGTAGACTTGTATCTGAAGGCTACAATTACTACCACATGAAAGGTTTAGCAGAAGGCATCTTAAGAGCATTTGCACTTGAACCAAATAGATATAGCTTTGTTAAGAATGATGAAGCTGAATTCCACCCTGGAAAATCTGCTAAGATCGTTCTTCAAGGTAAGACACTTGCAGTTTTAGGTGAACTTCACCCAAGCGTTCTTGCAAAATACGGATTAAAGACATCTCCAATTGTAATGGAAATGGATTTATCAGTTTTATTTGCTGCTCAATCAGGACTTAAGAAGATGGCATCAATCTCTAAATTCCCAACAGTAAGTAGAGATATCGCTATCATCGTTAACGAAAAATTAACATCAGAAGAAATCATTAAAGAAATCCGCGCTGTTAACCGTTCAATGATTAAAGATGTTGAAGTATTCGATGTCTATAAGGGTGAACACGTTGAAGCAGGTAAAGTATCACTTGCTATCTCAATCACTTATGGTGATAACGAAAAGACTTTAACAGCTGATGAAATCAACGCAGTCGAAACAAAAGTATTAGCAGTCCTTGAAAAGAAGTTTGCTGCGTCACTTAGAAAATAATGAAGATCGACGTTAATTTACTCAAAGTTGGTAAAAGTATCTTACGTAAAGAAGAAGTGGTTCTTGACGAATCATACAAATGCCTTTACCCACTTCTTGGAATCAAAAATATCTTTGCAGAAGCTGAAGTAACGGCTTATCAAGAATTTATTGAAGTTTCTCTATTAGTAAATGCAGTAGTGAGCCTTGAATGTTCATATACATTAAAGGCCTTTGATTACAAAATTAAAGACCGTATTAACTTAGAGTTCACTCAATATGAAGAAGACGCAACTGAAGATACAATTTTAATTGATAACAATACAATTGAACTTGATTCATACATCTTTGACTTAATCTCAATGAATGTCCCATCAAAGCCTGTCATGAAAGGTGCTTCAAAACCTAGTGATGGAAAAGGTTATCGAGTATTAAGCGAAGAAGAATACGTTAAAGAACAAGAAAACAAAACCAACGATCAATTCGATAAATTATTAGAACTCGAATTTGATGATGAGGAAGAAAAATAATTTCCACTTAGCCTAGTCGAAAGACTGGGCTTTTTACTTTATTACTATGTAATAAAAGATTTATAGCATAAAAGTAAATAAAAAAATTATGCAAAATAATTATATTTTTGTTTACAAATAATCAGCGAATTACTACAATTAAAATACAAAGTGGGAAAAAGTGGGGAAAGACTATGTTATTTGGCAACTATACACATAACTTAGACGATAAGGGAAGATTACTTCTCCCTTCAAAACTTTTAACCAAGCTTTCTCGTAACTTATATCTTCTCAAGGGATTTGATGGTTGCCTAAGCGTTTATCTTGAAAACACATTTGAAGAATATGTTAAGCAAATATCAAGTAAATCATACCTTGAGAAAGATTCTCGTGATTTAGTTCGTATTGCTTTATCAAGCGTTACTGAACTCACTATTGATGGTTCAAACCGTATTCAAATTCCATCTGATGTTTTAAAGAAATACGGAATTGGAAAAAGAGTAGTGGTTATCGGTGTTATCGATCACCTTGAAATCTGGGATGAATCTAAATGGAACGCTTACCAAGAAGAAAAGGAATCTAGCTTCGAAGCAATTTCTGAAGCTTTAGGAAAATAATGAGCGTCCATATCAGTGTGCTTCTTCAAGAAGCTGTCGATTCTCTCGACATTAAAGAAAATGGAATCTATGTAGACCTCACTCTTGGAAGAGGTGGACATAGCTCAGAGATTCTTAAAAGACTTACTTCTGGTAAGTTATATTGCTTTGATCAAGATGACCAAGCAATTGTTGAATCTAGACCAAGACTTGAAAAAGTTGGAAACAACTTCGAAATAATTAAATCTAACTTCCGCTATTTCAAAAAAGAACTTGAAAAACGTGGAGTTAACCATGTTGATGGTGTCCTTATGGATTTAGGAGTATCTTCTCCTCAATTCGATGATGAATCACGTGGCTTCTCATATAGAGGTTCAGCTCGCCTTGATATGAGAATGGATGAAAGTAGTGAACTTGATGCTTACCAAATCGTAAACACCTATTCACTTAATGAACTTTGCCGTGTATTCCGTGAATATGGTGAAGACAAATTCTATTATCAAATCGCTAAGCGAATTGTTAATGAAAGAGCAAAAAAGCCTATTGAAACAACGGATGAATTAGTTGCAATTATCAAAGCAAGTAAGCCTATGAAAGAACTTGCTAAAAAGGGCCACCCAGCAAAACAAATTTTCCAAGCATTACGCATTGAAGTTAATGATGAATTAGGGGCACTTAAAGACGCTCTTACATCAGCAATTTCTATGCTTAATAAAGATGGAAGAATCGTTGTAATTTCCTTCCAATCTCTTGAAGATAGAATCGTTAAAAATTCATTCAATGAGGTCTCAAAAGTAGAAGGAAATAGACTCAATTTATACACACTTCCAAGTGAAGAAAATGAGCCAAAATTTAAATTAGTTAATAACAAAGTTATTATACCAAGCGAAAAAGAAATGGAGGAAAACAGTCGCAGTAGAAGCGCTAAGATGCGTATCTTGACTAAGGTAAGATCATGAAAGACAAATTAGTAAAAACTGGAAAGAAACGTCGTTACTATGTTGTCCGCAAAGCGGTCATCTTCTTTGCTATTTTTACTTGTGTCTCAGCGGCTATTGCCATCCCTGTTTCTGTTAAAGCATATCATAAGACTCATACGACTTTAGTCGTTCGTTAGTAGTTTTTTGTTGTTTAATTCGTAAAAATATATAAAATATATATTGATATGGAACAACTTCACGCAGTTATAGAAATCACAAACGATAAGATCAGATTAGTTGCTGGTTATGTTTTAGACAACGAACCAGTAATTATTTATAGTGCGTCAAAAGACATCAAAGGTATGGTTGTTAACAATAGAATTATCGACCATGATGGAGTTGTTCAAGCAATCAAACAAATCGCATTCATTGAAAATCCAAGCTTAAGATTAAAACTTAAAATTAGGGAAGCAACAATTATCCTCCCGCCTTTAGGTTTAAAAGTTGGACAATCAAGAAAAACCACAAACGTTGTTTCGGCAACAAACATGGTTGAACCTCTTGATATCAACAATGCGATCAATTTAGTCAAAAAAGATGTTCCAGAATCATCAACCGCGGTTGATATTATTCCAAATATGTTTGTTCTTGCTGATGGTACTAGATATAGTAGACCACCTCTAGGAGCAACATCAAAGACTATTGATATCTTTGCGAATATCCATGTTCTTCCTAGAGATATTGTTGAAAAATATCATTCTTGCTTCGATGACGCTGGTATTAGAGTAAGTGGAATGGTGGTATCACCTTACGCACTTGCAGCATACGCAAATATGGTTGAATCATTACCAAAATCATACATTCTTATCGATATGGGCCACGCCATGACAACATTTAGTTGCATTGGTAGAGCGTATCCATATGGAACACAAATTATTAATGATGGCATTGATGGACTTATTAATAAAGTTTCAACATCATTTGGTATTAGTAAAGAAGAAGCCTTAAATTTAATCAACCTTTATGGTATTGACCATAGAGAATGTAGCTTCCATCCTACTATTGCATCTGCTGTTGATGAATATGGAAGAAAAACACTTTTCAACCAAGAAAACTTAAATGCAATTATTACGTCTTACCTTGAAGAATACTTCAATAAGTTCTTAACACCTATGGAAGTATTATTAACATCACTTAACAATGATAAATCGAAGGCTAAGACTCTCCCTCTTGTTTTCACGGGTTCGTTAATCAGAATCCCAGGTATTAAAGAGGTTATCAAAGATAGATTCTTCCAAAACCAATCTATCTCATACCTTAGAAGTGAAACAATCGGGGCATCACAAGAAAACTATTGTGCTTGTGTTGGTGGACTTCTTGTTTCAAATAACAAGAGTGGTTCACTCTCAAGTGTTGAAAATAAAGTAGGATCAATTTCAAGATCTTAAGCTAGGAGGTAACTATGGAAGATTTAGATAACTATGAAGCAGTTGCTCGTATTGTCGTCATTGGTGTCGGTGGTGCTGGTAGCAACGCAGTTAATAGAATGCTTGACGAAGACATTGGCTCCGTCGAATTTTATGTCTGCAATACAGATAGACAAGCTCTTGCTACCTCTAAGGCAGAACACAAATTAGTTTTAGGTGAAGATTTAACAGAAGGTTTAGGTGCTGGTGGTGAACCATCAGTCGGTAAACAAGCTGCTGAAGCTTCAGTTGAAGAAATTAGAAATATTGTAAGAGGCGCTAACATGGTCTTTATCGCTGCCGGTATGGGTGGTGGTACAGGTACAGGTGCTGCACCAGTCGTTGCAAGAATTGCAAAAGAAGAAGGTGCATTAACAATCGCTATTGTTACACGTCCATTTACCTTTGAAGGTAAAAAGCGTATTGCTAACTCAGTTGAAGGACTTAATGAATTAAAGAACGCTGTTGATAGTATCATCATCGTTTCTAACGATAAATTATTAATGGTTAATGGTACTGCGCCAATTTCTGAAGCATTCTCTGAATCAGATAGAGTATTAGCCCAATCAGTTAAAACGGTTACTGACCTTATCTTAATGCCAGCTGTTATTAACCTTGACTTCGCTGATGTTCGTAACACCTTAAAAGATTCAGGTATTGCACTTATCGGATTTGGTATGGGTAGTGGCCCTCAAAAGGCATCTGATGCTGCTCAAAACGCTATTAGTAGCCCACTTCTTGAAGCATCAATCAATGGTGCGCGTCGTGCTATCTGTGCAGTTACATGTGGTAAAGCTGTAACTTTATACGAAGCACAAACAACAATTGATCACATCATTGAAGCTGCTGGTGGACAACTTGATATCAAGTTCGGTGTTTCAATCAATGAATTCTTAGATGACCAAATCTTAGTAAGCGTTATCGCATCTGACTTTGATAAAGAATTCGACTTTACAGTCGTTCCAACATATAACAAACCATTCAAAACTGTATCTATGGAACAAAACGAACCAGAAAATACATTTGAAGAACCAGCTGTTCAACCAGCTGAAGAAAAAAATGAAGATAACATCACTGATGATATTCTTCCAAACTTCTTGAAAGGATTTGATCTTGAATAAGATAGCTAAAACATTAGTTTTATTAGCTGCAATGAGTCTTACATCTTGCAACAAGACTACACTTTCACCAACCACTTCCACAGGGGGTGGTTTTTCTTCTGACACAAATACTGGAAGTGATACAGATACTAGTAGTGATACAAACACTAATACTGAGCCAAAAGACTATGGAACATCTTATGATGTCTTTAATAAGCAAGTTGGTGAATTTAGTAATCTTTCAGTAACAAAAACAGACTCGTTTAATAACAATGAAATCTATAACGGTTATTATGCCTCATTAGAGTCATGGGATAATGGACAAGATTTAAAACAAAAACTTTATAACATTATTTATAATCCAGAAACTTTTACACCAAATACATATGAAGGTAACTGGGACACAAATAGAAACGCTGATGAATCATTAGCTCTTCTTGATGATGTTGATGTTTTATATAACGTTAACTCTCAAGGTAAATTAGATACCTACTCATCAAGTAACACTGGTGGATGGAATAGGGAGCATGCTTTCTGTGCATCCCTTATGACTGGTGAATTAACTGCTAATGCAGTCAAGAATAAAGGCATCGCAACTGACTTCCATAACTTATTTGCCGCTAACAGTGGTGGTAACTCATCACGTAGTGATAAGAATTTAGGCCAAGTTAGCCAATCTGAGGACATTTCCGGTACTGGTTCATATAATTTACGCCCAGGATATGATTATCGCTTCACAACGGATAAATTTGAACCAAATGATACTGATAAAGGAATGCTTGCTAGAGCAATCCTATATATGTCAGTAATGTATGGTAGAGATTCTTGGAATAATAACCCATATAAAGTTGGTGAAGGAGTTTATTTAAGAGAAAACACTTGTTCTATAGGTGACTTATGTATGGGTAATTCTTCTACTTTAGTAGATTGGACAAATACATACTTAGTTTCTAGAGAAGAATATAAACACAATACATACGTAGAAACAGAACAACATAATAGAAATCCATTTGTTGATTTCATTAACCTTGGTGATTATGTTTACGGTAATAAACGTAATTCAAAAGGAAGCATTAATGATCTTATTTCTTCATATGCCTATTTAGACTTAGAAAAAGAAGAAATTAATAAACTTGCTGTTAAAGGCGCTAAGAAAGTCTTTGATGGTGGACAAGTTCTTTCTCGCAATGATTTAGAACTATCTGA
>JAKSVY010000048.1 GCA_024413875.1 Bacilli bacterium | reverse complement strand
TTGATAGAATTAATAATAAGGAATTAAAATTCCCAATTGTTAAGTTCTTCAGAACCGCAAAATTAAAATAGAGCCCGTTTCTTGGCTCTATTTTTTTCTACTATAAATCTTAATACCCTCTATTAGAATGTCTTTAAATAAATATTCATTACCCATAACTTGGGTGTGCGTATGCAAATCAACGCTTTTGCCAAATACATCTTGTAAATCTACAATAATTCCAAAAAAATCCATGCCCATAACTTTATTTAAAATAACCATAATATCTACATCACTATCCTTGGTAGCATCTCCTCTAGCATAACTACCAAAAAGATATGCACAATCAACTTCGGGATGTTGAGCAAAAACAATGGAAGCTCTTTGTTTGATTTCTCTTTTACTTAAAACAACATTACTTCCATCCAAGATTCCCATTTCATCTAGTTTGGAAACAAGTTCGTTAAAAGCATCATCAACCGTTTGCTTTGTTTCGTATGTTTGGTATGTTCTACGTGATACACCACATAGATTAGCCATTTGAACTTGGGTGAGACCAAGTTCTTTTCTTTTTTGTTTTAATGCGTTCATACCTATATTATAATTGCGCATTTTTTAAAGCGCAACAACAAGCAAAAAGAAAGGACCTACTTTTAGTAAGCCCTAATATTGCTCAATATAGTCTTTAGACCAATATGTTGATGGAAGATAATCAACTTCTTTGGATACCAATTTATTCGCGATTACAAGATTAATACCAAGATGGAATAAAGGAAATCTATCTTCGTGAACTTGAGTTAAACATAAGTAACATTCAAAATCAGGGGAAAATTCTTCTGGAACCTCAAAATACATTGGTTCTGCTTGGTTTTCTGAAATCATTGTGAATAATCTCGAATATTTTTTACGAAGATTTTTATCATCGTATAACTTATCTAAATTATCTTTAACCTCTTGAAGCAACATTGGATCTTCATCAATCTTAGGAGTTGGAGATAAAAGAACCCAAACAGGCACTATTCTTTTATCTTTTTCAGTATGTTCTCTATATTCTTTAAATGATAATGCGTAATAAATAAAACCTTGGTTATATAGCTTTTCTCTTTTGTAATATGAAGAGGTCATAAAACCAGTGATACATCCTCTAAATGTATCTTTATTAGTGTTATAGCGCATTTCTTCTTTAGTGAATGCTCCTTGTTTAGAAGAGAAGTTCTTTCTAATCTCTTCAATCATTTCCTTATAAGACATGGCTAAATTATATATTTATTTACATTATTAATGCAAAAAATATATCAAAAATGATAAAATCTTGGAGATTAATTATAAAGGAGGAACGTAACTATGTTAAATAAGAAACAAGCTATTGAAGTTCTTAATGCTGGTTTAGCATCAGGTGCAGATTTCGCTGAAATTTACATTGAAGATGTTGAATCTGATGGTGTTGTACTTGATAACGGAAAAGTAGAAGCTGCTTCTAGAAGCCGTAACTACGGTGCTGGTGTCCGTATTCTTAAGGGACTTCAAAGTGTTTATGGTTACACTAATGATGTAACTAAAGATAGTTTACTTAAAATCGCAACTGACTTAGCTAATTCATTCACAGGAGAAAGAGTTCTTGCTGTTGAAACGTTAAAAACTAAAAAGGCTAAGAATATCCACACAAGAACAATGCCTTTAAAGGATGTCTCTGTTGAGGATAAGATTGCTTACTTAAAAAGAGCAGATAAAGTATTAGCAGAATATGATCCAAGAATTATCCGCCGCCAAGTAAGCTTTAATAACTATGAAAAGAAAGTTGTTATCTTCTCTACTAAAGGTTATGAATTTGTTGACTGCAAAGAAAGAGGACGTGTCGCTGTCTTAGCAGTTGCTGCTGAAGAAGGAAAGATTGAAACAAGTTTCAATGGACCAGGTGCATCAGCAGGATTTGAATGGTTCTTAAATGAAATGAACATTGAAGAAGTAGCATTAAAAACTGCTAAAACTGCTATTACAATGTTAGGCGCTAAAGAATGTCCATCAGGAATTATGCCAGTAGTTATTGGTAATGGTTTCGGTGGTGTTATCTTCCATGAAGCATGTGGTCACTCACTTGAAGGTACTTCAGTATCTAAAAAATTATCAGTATTCTCTGATTCTCTTGGAAAACAAATTGCTTCACCAATTGTTACTGCAATTGATGATGGAACAATTCCAAATGGTTGGGGTTCAAATAATATTGATGATGAAGGTAACCCAACACAAAAGACAGTATTAATTAAAGATGGTGTTTGTACATCATTCTTATTAGATGATTTCACAGGTCGTCGTATTGGTATGAAGGGTAATGGCGCATGCCGTAGACAATCATACAAATATGAACCAACATCACGTATGTCTAATACATACATTGCTCCAGGAAAGAATACTCCTGAAGAAATTATTGCTGCTACTAAATTAGGATTATATGCAGCATCATTAGGTGGCGGTTCAGTTAACCCTGCTACTGGTGAATTTAACTTCGCAGCAAATGAAGCTTACATCATCCGTGATGGTAAGATTTGTGAACCTGTAAGAGGTGCTACATTAATTGGCTCTGGTAAAGAAGTATTACTTAATATTGATATGGTTGGTAATGACTTAAAGAGAGCTCAAGGTATGTGTGGTTCTGCTTCAGGTAGTTGTCCAGTTGATGTTGGCCAACCAACAATTAGAGTTAGCCGCATCTCTGTCGGTGGAAACGGAGGAGAATTAAAATGAGATTAAATGAAAAGAAATTCTACGAATTAGCTGCTTCAAAAGGTCTTGAAGCCTCCGCTATTACAACAAACAGAAGCTATTCTTTATCTTGTGGAGTATTCCATGGTGAAGTTAACTCTATCACTACAAGTGATAGTTTCTCTTTAATTGCTAAAGGTATTTATAATGGCAAGATGGGTTCTGTTAGAGTTGAAATTGTTGATAAAGACACTCCTGAATATCTTGTTAATTCAATCATTGAAACAGCAAGAGTTGTTGAAAAAGAAGATGATGCAATTATCTTCAAAGGCAGTGAAAAATATCACAAGAAAAATCTTTATAGAGCAGATGCTTTATCTGGTAATTTAGCAGAAAAGATTGAAGTCTTACTTGAAATTGAAAGAAAACTTAAAGAATATGATCCACGTATTTCTGAAGTTGCAGCAGTTGAATATCAAGAAGGCGCTGGTGAAACATCACTTTCTAACTCATATGGATTAAAGTTAAAACAAAAATCTGCAAACTATGTTTATGTTGCAGAAGTAGTTGCTACTAAGGATGATGAAAACAAAACAGGATTTAAGGTATTTGTATCCGATGATCCAAAAGCATTTGATGTTGATAAGTTTGTTAAAGAAGTTGCAGAAGATGCATTAGCAAAACTCGGAAGCGTTCAATGTAAGAGTAAAAAATATCCAGTTGTACTTAACGCAAGCACAGCAAGTTCATTACTTGGAGCGTACTTAGCAGCAATTGATGCTGAAGAAGTTCAAAAACATTCATCATTATTTGAAGGCAAGTTAAAACAACCAGTTGCAAGTAAGAAGGTTACAGTTATTGAAAATCCACTTACTCCAAATCTTAACTTCCGTTACTATGATGACGAGGGTGTTGCAACATATAAGAAGACACTTATTAATAAAGGTATTCTTGAAACATATATCTACACTCTTGAAACAGCTGCTAAAGCAGGTGTTGCTCCAACAGGTAATGGATACGGTTCAGGTTCTAAGGCATCAGCATCACTTTGTAATGCAGTATTAAAAGCTGGTAAGAAGAACGAAAATGAAATGATGAGCAACATTAAGCTTGGTGTATACATCACTGAATTAGAAGGATTACACGCTGGTCTTAATGCTCAATCAGGTAACTTCTCACTTCAAGCACAAGGATTTATGATTCGTGATGGTAAACTCGCAGAACCATTATCATTAATCACTGTTGCAGGTAACTTATTTGAATTATTCATGGATGTTAAAGACGTTTCAAATACATATGTTGAAAATCATCCAAGAGACATCTCTTCTCCTGCATTATTAGTTAAGAAATTAGCTATTACAGGTAAATAATTATTCAAAATTTACATAAAAAGTCCACTCTTTAATGGGTGGACCTTTTTATTTAAGACTAATTATTAACGAGGCGAAACTGTGAAATTTTGAGGGGTGCCTTCATAACTAGAGTTAGTGAACGCGATGTATTTAATAGCGAAACCAGGGTTGTTATATTCTAATTTTTTATCAGAATAACCAATTACCATATATACACTATTTCTAATGTAATAATCACCATGTTCTGTGAAACCATCAATAGCGGTAGATAAATCATCATTAGGCATTGTTGTATCAAAATATAGTGTGAAATTATCTCTTGGTGTATCAAGGATAAGGAATGCTTGATCACGGAATTTAGTTAAAGAAATAGATATTGGTTGAGAGAAGTTAAAATTATAAATTTTATCAGATCTATAATTGCCGCATGAACATTCACCATCAAACCCAAGATTGTGCTCCTCTTTAACGAATTCCAATTGGAATTTTGCCCCATTATCCAAGTGTCCTTGATCAATTGTAAAATCAATAACAACTTGTTTATTAACATATGTTTGTAAAACTGATAATTCAATATTTACATAGTAATTTTCATCATACGAATTAAAGGAAATATCAGTATTATGTCCTTTAACATCACTACTCAAATTATTTAATGGGTGAATGCTGACACTTGTAATGAATGCTGCCTCAAACAAAGCACCTGCACCATAAAAATAAAATGAACTGGTACATTTTGGTGTATAACACGCATAAGCATGTCCATTTACTACTTCAAATGAATAATCACCATCTTCGCCAAGTAACATGTAATCATTGTTGATATCAGTATTTCCAGTTGTTGTGCCGGTATTTGTAGTAGCACTATTTGTGCCAGTATTGTAGCCATAGTTTTTGTTACCACATGATGCTAAAAACAATGGTAACGCTAATAAAATTAAAGTTGCTTTTTTCATATTTTTCCTTTTCTATTTATTTTTTAATATAGAGAACACCAATGGTACCAGGGCCACAGTGTGAAGAAATGACACATCCTGCTCTTGTAACTCTTATCTTATCTTCACCAACAATCTTACCAACTTCATTAGCAAGGTAATTAATGAGATTTTCATCTAATCCAGAGTGAGTGATCATCACATTATCTAAATCGATATTTGGATAATCATTTTGAATTTCTGTTACTAATTCGTTTAATGCTGCTTTATAAGCACCTCTTGGTTTTTTGTATACAATCATTCCGCCTTCAACAACTTTAATAATTGGGTGAATATGGAATAATGTACCAAATAATTTTGAAGCTCCACTACATCTACCACCTTTATGGAGATATTCAAGAGTATCTACTGCAAATTGAGCAGATACTTTAGAAACTAATGATGATACCTCATCATAAATTTCTTTAGCGGATTTACCTTCATCACGAAGTTTTGCCATTTTAAGAACCAATAATCCAGTACCTGTAGAAAGGTTATCTGAATTAAGAACAAATACTCTACCTTCTGGGAAGTCATTAGTTGCAATAATAGCGTTTTGAATTGTAGATGACATTTTTGCGCCAATACCAGTAAATAAGATGTCGTAACCTTGATCGATGTATTCTTTAAATACATCAATTAATGTTTGAGGTGGGATAGCGGCGGTCTTTGGAAGTTCGCCTTTTTCAGATACTTTTGCATATAATTCATCTGGGACAATTGTCACATTATCAAGATATACATCTTCACCAAATCTGACACTTAATGGAACAACCCTAATATTGTTTTTTTTATACATATCTTGGGTTAAATCTACAGTTGAATCTGCAATAATCATTACCTTATTCATATTGTTGCCTCCAAAATTATTTATATTATATATAATTTTTCTTTTAAAAAGAATATAATCCGCTATATAATCTTTTTCGGAGGAAAAATAAAATGACAAAAGAAGAAAAGTTAGAACTTAAAGCTCAAAAGAAAGCTGCTAAGAAAGCTGCTAAGAAGAACAACAAAGGCTTAAAAGGTTTAGCTGCTGAATTCAAAGCATTCATCTCACGTGGTAGTGTCATCGATATGTCTATCGGTGTTATCATCGGTGGTGCTTTCGGTGCAATCGTCACTGCATTCACAGGAATCTTAATGTCTGTTGTTACTTGGTATGTTCCAGGTGGTATTAAAGGTTTAGTTACTGTTTTACCAGCACTCAACGATGTTCAAAAAGGTATGGACCCAGCTAATGGTTTAGGCCAAAAGTTCGCTGCAAGCGAATTACAAGCATTAGCTACAGCAGAAGCAAACGCTACTTATGGCGCTGCAACTGTAACAGCTACTCCAACATTAATTGAAAACGTTAAGTCTACAATCCTTAGCAAGTACACACTTCACGGTACAGCATACACATACAATATGTCTGCAGTTATCGACTGGGGTTCATTCATCAATGCTATTATTAGCTTCTTAATCATTGCTGTTGTCTTATTCATTATCTTAAAGGCAGTCAACATGGTCCGCGCTAAGAATGAACAACTCAAGGCTCTTAGACTTGAAGCTCACTACAAGAAGCACCCAGAAGATCGTCCAGTTCCAGCAGCACCAGCTCCTGCAAAACCATCAGAAGTTGATTTACTCATTGAAATTCGCGACGCTTTAGCTGCAAAGAAGGCTTAGTTAAACATGCTTGTCTCAAGTAAGATTCACAATGTTCGCTTATCTATGCATTTAGATCAAAAGCGCTTTGGAACACACTTTAGACAATCACTTAAAACAATTCAAAATTGGGAAAACGGTTACGTTATTCCAACAAGAACTGAATTAACAAACATTTCTAGATATACACGTATCGCATTAGATGTATTCTTGGATAAGAATAAAGCTATTGAATATGTTGGTGGTAAATTAGTTGTCTTGGATGATCCTAATGGATTAAATGAAGAACAAGTAATTAAAACCAATACAGTCTTAGAAGATTATCCACCAGAAGATAATGCGAGATATCAAGAAAGAGATTAAGCAAAATAAAAGAACCTAGGAATTATCTTAGGTTCTTTTTTTGTTACTTATTAACCGATTACTTCAGTGTCTTTCCATTCAGGGTGGACTGTGTATACTTTTGCTAATGCATCAGTGTATAAGTCTTTTTCAATTTGTGCTCTTGCAGGTAAAGCTAATTTCATAGCTTTTTTAATCTTGCTTTGAACATAAAGGATTTCACCTTGAGATTCATCAAGAAGTCCAGCAATAAGGATATATGCTCTTAATGATTCCATTGATAAGTCATTAGAGATAAATCTACGTGTCTTGTCATCAACGTTTTCATCATAGTAAGCACGAGCTTCTTCGATTGGAAGAGTCATAATCTTAATATATAAATATTGAGCAATTAATCTTTGATATGTTGTGTTAGAGATTTTCTTAGAATCCGCAATCATTGGTTCAATGATTTTATTTGCAGCGTCATAATCCCTTGAACTTAAACACTCATAAACACTCATGAGGTTAAGGCTTGCTGTAAAGTCAGTGATTACATCAAATAACTTGATTTCTGATACTTCTTTTCCTTCTCTTTGAAGGTTTTGAATTCTTAATAATTCATTATATGCTTCAATATTTACTGGGTTAGAGAGAACTAAAGTTAAACGATAGCCATCAGTTGTAGAGTCAAGGTGAACTGGAACAAAGTTATATAAAGTAATCATTGATCCAATAACAAGGATAATAATAGATGATAATGACATTGATCTTAAGAATGCATGTTCAACATCAGCAGTTTTACCAATTGAATAGAAGACAATACAGACCGCTAACTCAATGACATAGAATAATACTGGGAACCAGATATATGGTTTTGGATTAGATTTTTCGCTCTTTGGAGCAAGGATTGTTTCACCTGTTAAACCATCAAAGTTTCTGAAACCAAATTTCCATTTTCCTAATGCTTTGTAGAAACAGAAACCAAGGAAGTTTACTGAAACAATATTATATTTACCAATCTTACCACCAATAATATGACCAAGTTCAATAAGCACAACATTAAGAATCAATCCCGCAATTACCATTAATATAGTAAATACATATGGATTAACAGCAATAGTGGCTTCAGCAAATAAGTTTCTAATGACTAATAAGCCAATGAGTAATGCCATGATGAGCATTAAAGCATAAACAAGTAAGCTAGCAACATCTTCTTTTTTCATACTAATAAAATCCTCCTAGAGGCAACTATTTAAAATAGTTATTAAATCCTCTTTATCTAACGGTCTGATTGACTTAGGGCCAATCAAACGTGTGCCATTCTCAGTCATCATATCCGCTAATAAAGGAATGTTTTCTTTTTTAATACCTAATTCTGTTAAAGTAATAGGCATTCCAATCTTTTTAAGGAAATCCTTAAAAGAGCGTATACCAATAATAGCACTTTCATTATCATCTTCATAGTTAATATTAAAGACTTCCCTAGCGAAACGAGCAAATTTTGGAACATCATAACTATAAACATAGTTCATCCATGCTGGCATTAAAACAGCAAGACCTGCACCATGTGCAATCTTTTCATCAAATGCTGATAAAACATGTTCCATCTTATGAATAACGAATGGTGCTGATTTACCAAGGGAAGTAAATCCGTTGTGTGAATATGCTCCATCCATCATTACTGCTGCTCTTGCATCATAATTAGTTGGTTCATTAACAGCGATTTCGCCAAATTTAACGGTGTCTTTGATTAACGCTAAAGCGAATGAATCACTGAATTCTATTTCCTTACTAGGATTAAAATATCTTTCAAATGAGTGAGAAATAATATCAGAAACACCGCAAGCAGTTTGGTATTTACTAACTGTGAATGTTAATTCTGGATTAAGTACAGCGAAGATAGGTCTATTTAATTCTGAGTTGAAACCACCCTTTTTACCTAACTTAGCGTGTGAAATAACACACGATGTAGACATTTCAGAACCAGCTGCAGCAATCGTGACAACAACGCCAACAGGTAATGCTTTTTTAGATACTGCTGTTAAAAGGTTAAAGTCATATGTGTCACCATCATAATAGAAGTTATGGGCAACTGATTTAGAAACATCAATAACTGACCCTCCACCAACACCAATAACACCATCAATGTTATTTGCTTTAGCAATAGCTAATGCCTCATTAACATATCTAACTTCTGGATTAGCAGTAACACCGATATATTCATGGTGTTTTACACCAGCTTCATCAAGCTTAGAAAGAACAATATCTAATAATCCATCTTTCTTAGCATGGTTTCCACAAACAACTAAAACATTGTTAAATCCATGTTCTTTAGCGATGTTTCCAATATTAAGGTGAGAGTCTTTACCAAAATAAATTCTTGTAGGTAAATAAAAGTTAAAGTTTTCCATAATTAATCCTCAATTTCCACTGGGTAATCAACGGTAAAAAGCCCCCAGATTACCATCATTCTTTTAGTAAATGATGCAACTTTTTCTCTTCTCTTAGTTGCAATGAAATAACATATTTCTTTTGAGAAAACGTTTGATAGATATCTATTGATATCATTAGCGTTCTCAATTTTAGATTTCTTAAGGTTATCTCCAATTTTATGATAGAAATGTGAATAGAATAATTCTTCCACCAAATCTTTAGCGAATGAGTTTAAGAAAGCATACAAAAGTTGGTAATTTTTATTAACATACACAATTGTGTTTTTAATAATTGATTGGATTTTAATTTCATTAGATCTATCAATCTTTTCTTCAAGAATAATAGAGTTAACAACATCATAAATATCACGGAAGTGATAGTAAAAAGTTTGGCGAGCACTACCCACCTTATCACATAAAACTTGAACCGTTATCTCTTCTAACGGCATAGTGGCGATTAATTCTTTTAATCCCTCACGATATCTTGATTCTGTTCTCATAATTATAACTTACAAAGTTCCTTAGCAATTTTTGCGCCTAATTTAGCGTTATTTAAAACTAATTTAATATTTGATTCAAGGCTGTCCCCGCCTGTTAAATCCACAATTGTCTTTAATAAGAATGGGGTAACATCTTTACCAGTAATATTTTGTTCTTTTGCCATCTCTAGTGCTTTATTAATAGCGTTATTAATTACAGCTTTATCCATAGCGAATTCTTCTGGAATTGGATTAGATACAAATACACCACCATCAAGCTTTAAATCACGCTTAACTTTAATGATTTGAGCGATTTCTGCTGGAGAATTGCAAACATTTTCCATCTTAATACCTGAAGATCTTGTGTAGAAATCACCAAATTCTTCAGCTTTATAAGATAATACTGGAACACCTTTAGTTTCTAAGATTTCAAGGGTTAATTTTAAATCTAAAATAGCTTTAACACCTGCTGAAACTAAGGTGACATTAGTCATAGCAAGTTCTTCTAAATCCGCAGAAACATCAAAAGTTTCTTGGGCGCCTCTATGTGCACCGCCACATCCACCAGTAGCAAACACTTCAATACCTGCCATTGCAGCAATAATCATTGTTGATGCAACCGTTGTAGCACCCCATCTTTTTTGAGCAACAACAATAGGTAAATCTCTTCTAGATACTTTAGCGATACCTTTTCTTTTACCAAACTCTTTAATTTCTTCTGGAGTCATACCAACAACAGGTTCACCATCAATAATTCCAATAGTAGCAGGAACTGCACCATTTTTACGAATCTCCGCTTCTACCAAAAGGGCGGTTTCAACATTTTTTGGATATGGCATTCCATGTGAAATAATTGTTGATTCAAGAGCAACAACAGGTTGGTTATTTTTTAAGGCTAACTCAACTTCTTTGTTTATTTTCATATTCTGCAAATCTCCTATTTAATCTTTCTTGTAATCTCTTGGTGTGGTAACTCTTTAACCAGTGGCTTAATGAAACAAGGCCAGCATATAAAGGCATGTGTGCGCCGATAACAATAAGCATTACCCACCATGTATATCCTCTTAATTTTTCGTAATAATCACCAATACCAAACAACCCACCTTCAAGCTTGATAGAAAGTGAGTAGTAATCCCAGAAGATTAGACCAACACTAAGAAGGAATAATCCAACACAGATAACAAAACGGTATGTATCAAATTTCCAGCAAACTTTACATAAGAAGATGAATGAGAACGCTGTAAATGAAATAACTGAATAAATAATATAAGCGTTCTTAGGAAGCATTCCTGATCTATCTAATATAAAGTATGTAATAGTCATA
Organism: Bacilli bacterium; assembly: GCA_024413875.1. The sequence goes on along the minus strand of JAKSVY010000048.1, from coordinate 238 downwards.
GAAACCGCAATTAAGCCAGCTGGTAAAGCGTTGAGTGCAACCGTATCCATAAATCCATTTTTAATCTTATCTGAGTTAGGTTGTAATGATAAAAGGAAAGCTCCAATACCAATAAAAACATATTCCCACAAGAACATCATTGGTGTTTGGAAAGGATATAAACTCTTAGTAAAGATAAAGAACAATGTCATAACAATTGCAAAGACTGTTTTTGCAAGGAATAATGAACAAGATCTTT
>JAKSVY010000047.1 GCA_024413875.1 Bacilli bacterium | reverse complement strand
CCAGCTTCATTGAAGTTGTTAGCGAAGAATCTACCGTTATAAACGTTACTTGAATTCTTTTCAAACATATCTTCTGTAAGTGTAACTGTTCCCCACTTACCCATGCACTTGTTAGCAATGTTACCCCAAGCAGTTCCGCCTGTGAATGAACCATTTACATAAAGATCGAATGAGATTGTATATCCCTTTGGTAAATAGTCATTTAAGAGGTTAGGGTTGATGAGTAATGCACAATATCCTTTACCACTATAAGTGAACTTGACTGAACGGTTACTGTGTGATGAAACCTTTTCACTAGTTACTTCAGCAGAAACTAAGTTTGCACCATTAACCATGAATGTGTAGTTCTTGTTGACGTCTCTAATTGTGTTACCAGCAGTTTCGGTTGTGTCTGTCTTGTAGTCAAGGTAGTAACCATATTGACCAGCTTTGAATGCGTAACCTGTTTCAACTTCATCTAACTTAGATGCGCCACGGATGTTATCGAAATAAATATCACCAGCAGCACCGCCTTGGATTTGGAGAGTTCTACCATCAGATGTAATATCATTTGTCTTATTTAACACAATTGTGAACCACTTATTTCCAGGTGTTTGTTTATTAAACGCGCCGTTCATACCAGTACAAATACCCTTATTGTTATCGTAAGAGTTGATACCTGTTGTTGAATACATATCAATTAATACATAGTCTCCTGGAATTGCATTGATGATACTCTTATTTAAATATAAAGCTGTATATCCTGATTGTTTTGTGTATTTGATAGAACGATTACCTTCGCTCTTAATGTTATAGTCATAACTCCAGCTGCTATTAACAACACCAGCTCCACTAATAGAAAGGCCTTGTACATTATTACCAAATCTAACAGAAATTTCTGTAGAGCCTTCTGCAAATGAAGATCCCTTAAAACCATTACTTTCAAAACCGAATCTTCCACAATTGCTATAAATATCATAGTCTACAGGTCTAACATTATCGATATAAACAGTACCAGCACCAGTAGAACCTCTAATCATTTGTGCACTCCAGTTTTCATACATTGCACGTGTGAAGTAGAATGTCTTCCAGCTTGTTGTGATACCAGAATCAGTGTGATACCCTTCAAATGGTTGCTTACTTCCGACTTCACCACCGGTAGCTCCTGTTCTCCAGTTTTGAGATGCAGCAGTTGCTTTTGCATCAAATGCGACAGCCTTAACCCAAGAATTAGCGAAAGCAGCATCAAGATAGTTCTTGTCAAAACCAAATTCAAAATCACCAGCCTTAACAGATACTTCAAGGCACTTACTTCCTTCTACACCACTAGTAGCACCAATACTTGCGCTAGCAACGACACTATTGCTGGTAAAGAATGTTGGAACGACACCATCTTCAAAAGCATAAACGCGGCTATAAGCCTTGATTAATCTAGCATCATCATCTGCTAAACCATCAACGAATGCTTGTGATGGAGCACCCTTATCTTCGATAGTGACATCACTTGGTGCAGTGAATCTTACTTCGTGTGTTGAACATGAGATCCAATATTCTTTTGAACCATTTGTGTCAAATGTAGGATTTACTGCTAAATAGTGACTCCAAACTTCATCTGCTAAAGCGTTTGTGTGTCTAAAAATAGTTCTACCACCACCAACTGCAGCTAAGGCAGCAATCGCACTAACTGTGCAAAGTGATAAACCTAAAGTTAAAAGTTTTTTATTCTTCATAAAATACCTCCTAGATATTTTTCTTTAAAGAAATAATATCACAATGTATGTTAATTGTTTCAAAATAGCACATTGCAATAATTATCGCGTATAACATAATAAAAATGTCTTAAAAATTACGATAAATGACACTGTTTTTACGATTTTTATTGATGTGATTTTTAAATAAATAGTCATCAAAATTATGTAATTTAAACAACTTTTTGGCAAAAATCGCTAAATATAACAAAAGAGTGTCGGTCCTCACCAGCACTCTTTTTAAATATTGATTTTAGATAGATTAATTTACCTTTTGTTCACAATAAATGCATCTAACAACGCCTTTATCTGTTGGTTTAGCAATTTGATCTAACTCTTGCTCTGTTTGGCAAATACATTTTGGATTCTTACATGTGTATTTATTAATGAATAAATGTGTTTTATCAGAATCTACTTTTGTATCTTTTTCAGCAAGTAATTTTAAGATTAACGCCATACGAATATACTTACCATTTAAAGCTTGTTTGAAGTATAACGCTCTTGGATCAGCATCAACCTTAACAGAGATTTCATTAACTCTTGGTAATGGGTGTAAAACGATCATCTTACTTGGAGCTTTTTCCATCTTTTCAACATCTAATATGTATGAATTCTTAAGTCTTTCATATTCATCTTGATCAGTGAATCTTTCTCTTTGAATTCTTGTCATATATAAGACATCTAAATCTACTAAGTTATCTTCAAGATTAGTAACTTCTACATAATCCATGTTGTTAGCCTTAATAACATCTTCTTTAATGTGTGAAGGTAACTTTAATTCTTCAGGAGAAATTAAGACTAATTTAACTCCTGTATATCTTGATAATGCAGCGATTAATGAGTGAACAGTTCTTCCATATTTTAAGTCACCACAAAGACCGACTTTTAAATTATCGAAAGTACCTTTTTCACGGTAAATAGTTAATAAATCCGCTAATGTTTGTGTTGGGTGGCAGTGTCCACCATCACCAGCATTAATTACAGGAACTGTAGCGTTTAAAGAAGCAACTAAAGCAGCACCTTCTTTTGGTGATCTCATCGCAATGATATCAGCGTAGTTTGAAACAATTTTAGCAGTATCTGCTACCGATTCACCTTTTGATGCCGATGAGCTTGAAGCTTCAGAGAAACCAATAACGTTTCCGCCGAGTTCCATCATTGCAGCTTCAAATGATAATCTAGTTCTTGTTGATGGTTCAAAGAACAATGTAGCTAATTTTTTATATCTACATTTTTCTTGATAAGCTTCAGGATTATTAATGATATCTAATGCTGTATCTAATAAATCCTTTAATTCTTCTAATGAGAAATCAATAATATCAATTAAGTGTCTCATAATTATCGAATCCAACTTTCATCACTTGGATTGTTTCTAAATTGAATTAATCTTTCAACTGCTTCTTCTTCGATGTATTTTTCTTCAGCAGCGATTCTTGCAATAACATCAAAGTTAGTTAAGGAAACGTTTTTAACATTAGCTTCTGCAAGTCTTACTAATCCTTTTTTCATTCCATATGTAAAGATTGAAACAATACCTAAAACTTCTGCGCCTGCTTCTCTTAAAACATCAACTACTTCGATAACTGAACCACCAGTTGAAATTAAATCTTCAACAACGACAACCTTTTGGCCTTTTTCAAGTTTACCTTCGATTTGGTTTTGACGACCATGGTCCTTATTACCACTTCTTACATAACCCATAGGTAATGAAAGTAAGTGACCTGTAATAGCAGCGTGAGCAATACCCGCTGTTGAAGTACCCATTAATACTTCTACTTCTGGGTATTCTCTTTTAATTGTTTCTGCTAAAGCAGTTTCAACATCAGTTCTAACCTTAACATCAGTTAAAGTTAATCTGTTATCACAATAAACTGGTGATTTAATACCACTAGCCCATGTGAATGGTTCGTTTGGTCTAAAAAAGACGGCTTTGATAGATAATAAATCTTTTGCAATTAATTCTTGAATGTTTTCCATGATTATTCTCCTACAAATTCTCTAACGCATCTCTTATATGCTGCAACTGGATCTTCAGCTTGAGTAATTGGTCTTCCAACAACAATAAAGTCTGATCCAATCTTTCTTGCTTGTTCTGGTGTCATAACACGTTTTTGATCACCCTTATCTCCATCAGCAAATCTTACTCCTGGAGTAACTGTAATGAAGTCTTTACCACATCTATTGTGGACTACTTCTGATTCAAGAGGTGAACAAACAACACCATCAAGTCCTGATTCTTTAGCATTTGATGCATAATGCATAACTACTTCAGGAAGAGGTTCTTTAATTAATAAATCATTTTCCATTGATTCTTGGTTTGTTGAAGTGAGTTGAGTAACAGCGATCAATAAAGGTCTTGTACCATCTGCTCTTGTTAAACCTTCAAGAGCTGCTCTCATCATTTCTTTTGTACCACTAGCGTGTAAGTTAGTCATATCAACATCTAATCTTGATAAAACTGCCATAGCCTTTTTAACAGTGTTAGGGATGTCGTGTAACTTTAAATCTAAGAAGATCTTATGTCCTCTTCTTTTGATTTCCTTTACGATTGATGGTCCTTCTGCATAGAAAAGTTCCATACCAATTTTGACGAAAGGTTTGCAATCAACGAATTTGTCTAAAAATTCTAATGTTTTTGCGCCACTTTCAAAGTCACAAGCAATAATTACGTCTCTGTTCATGTCATCTTACTCCTTTAATAATATCTTTTAATGATGAAACACCATATTTTTCCATTACTCTTGGTAAATCCTCAATAATTTCTTTGCACGCAAATGGATTTACTAAATTTGCTGCACCTACTTCAACCGCTGTTGCTCCAGCAAGCATCATTTCAAGAACATCTTCTGCTGAGTCAACACCACCCATTCCGATAACTGGAATATTAACAGCGTGGGCTACTTGATAAACCATTCTTACAGCAACTGGGAAGATTGCACTTCCTGAGAAACCACCCATCTTATTAGCGATAACTGGTTTTCTTGTCTTAAGATCGATTCTCATACCAAGAAGTGTGTTGATTAATGAAATACCATCAGCACCACCTTCTTCACATGCTTTAGCGATAGCGACAATATCAGTTACATTTGGGCTTAATTTTACAAAGATTGGTTTAGTAGTTACTTCTTTAACAGCCTTAGTGACAGCTTTAGCCATTTCCGGAGATGTACCAAATGCCATACCTCCACCATGAACGTTAGGACAAGAGATATTTACTTCAATCCATCCTACTTCATCAAGCTTATCTACTTTCTTACATGTTTCTACATATTCTTCGATTGAGAATCCAGAAACATTGGCCATTACTTTTTTGTGGAATACCTTTCTAAGTTTAACTAGTTCTTCACTAATAACTTTATCAACACCTGGGTTTTGAAGTCCAACCGCGTTGATCATTCCATTTTTACATTCCGCAATTCTTGGAGTTGGATTTCCAAATCTTGGATTTAAGGTTGTACCTTTCCAAGAGAAAGTTCCAAGAATGTTAATGTCATATAATTCAGCGAATTCGTAACCGAATCCAAATGTTCCACTAGCAGGAATAACTGGATTATCTAATTCAATACCGCAAAGAGTAACTCTTGTATCTACTTTTCCCATACAATTTCCTCCTTAACAAATACTGGACCTTCTTTACAAACCCTCTTATATCCGTTTGTGGTTTTTTGTGTGCATCCCATACACGCTCCAAATCCGCACCCCATTCTTTCTTCAAATGAGAATTGCCCCGATGTAGTTGTTTTGTTATAAACAGCCTTTAACATAGGAAGTGGTCCACATGTATAGAAATAATCATATTCATAATCTATCGCGTCAGTTACAAAGCCTTTAACTCCATAACTTCCATCAACTGTGGTAACGATAACTTCTGCACCTAATTTTTTGAATTCTTCTTCATAGAAGATTTCTTCTTTAGTGTTAAATCCCAATACAACTCTAATGCTTTTTCCTTCACTAAGAAGTTTCTTACATAAACCATATAGAGGAGGAACGCCAACTCCACCACCTAACACTAACGCACTTTTATTAGTGAATGATGTGTCATAGCCATTCCCTAAACCAACTAAACAGTCTAGTTTTGTGTCTTCTTTTAAAGCAGACATTGCTTCTGTACCATGGCCAACAACCTTATAGATAATAGTGATTGTTTTATCATCATAATCACTGATAGAGATTGGCCTTCTTAAATAATATCCATCTAATTGAATATTAATAAATTGACCTGGTCTAGTTATTGAAGAGGTATCCCCTTCAAGAACCATCTTAAAAACACTAGATGTAAGGGCTTTGTTTGATAAGATTTTATATTTATCTTTTGTCATAAAGTCCTCCTATGCATCGATTGTTGAAACACTCATAGTTGTTTCTTCTAAAACATCTAATAAGACCCTTACAGTGTCTAACGCTGTAAAAGTGGCAATATTATTTTCAACTGCGCATTGTCTAATTTGATAGCCATCACTTGCAACATCTGCTTGAGAAGCATCTCTAGTATTGATTACATATGTGATGTATCCGCTTCTAATCGAATCAAGAATATCTGTGTAACCATCTTTTAATTTACGTTTAATTCTTGTTCTAATACCTCTTTCTTTCAAGAAGTTAGCGGTACCTTCAGTAGCTTCAATATTAAATCCTAAATCATAGAAACGTTTAATAAGTGGGAATGCTTCTTCTTTGTCTTTATTAGCAATAGTTACAAATACAGTACCGTATTGAGATAACTTATTACCCGCAGCTTGAAGAGCCTTATACATTGCTCTATTTAACTTGCCATCATAGCCAATTGCCTCACCAGTAGATTTCATTTCTGGAGATAAATAAACATCTAATCCTTTTAATTTAGAGAATGAGAAAGCTGGGCACTTAACATACCATCTTTCTTTTTCTTTTGGATAGACTTCAGTAATTCCTAAGTCTTTAAGTTTTTCACCTAAAATTACTTTTGTTCCAATATCCGCTAAAGAATAACCTGTAGCCTTTGATAAGAATGGAACAGTTCTACTTGAACGAGGGTTTACTTCAATAATGTAAACATTTTCTTCTTTATCAACAATGAATTGGATATTGAATAATCCGATGATCTTGCAGCCTAAACCGAGTTTAACTGTATAGTCTAAGATAGTATCTTTAACTTTCTTTGATAAAGAATATGAAGGGTAAACAGAGATAGAGTCACCAGAGTGAACGCCTGTTCTTTCAACAAGTTCCATAATTCCTGGACAGAAGACATCTACACCATCACATACAGCGTCAACTTCAACTTCCTTACCCATAACATATTTATCAACTAAGACTGGTTTATCTTCATCAATTTCAACAGCAGTCTTTAAGTAATGTTTTAATTGTCTTTCGTTAGCAACAATTTGCATTGCCCTACCACCTAAAACGAATGATGGTCTAACTAAAACTGGATATCCAATTTCATTTGCAGCAGCAATACCATCTTCGATTTTGGTAACCGCTCTACCCTTTGGTTGAGGAATATTTAATTCAATTAATAATTTTTCGAATGAATCTCTATTTTCTGCTTTATCAATACCTTCAACACCTGTGCCAATTAACTTAACACCACGTTTTTCAAGCGGAGTTGCTAAGTTAATCGCGGTTTGACCACCTAATGTTGCAATAACACCATCTGGTTGTTCTAAATGAATAATATTCATAACATCTTCAACGCAAAGTGGTTCAAAGTATAACTTATCTGAAGTTGTGTAATCAGTAGAAACAGTTTCTGGGTTGTTATTGATAATAATAGCTTCATAACCCATTTCTTTAATTGTTTTAACCGCGTGAACTGTTGAATAATCGAATTCAACACCTTGGCCAATTCTAATTGGTCCAGAACCTAAAACAATGACTTTCTTTTTATTTAAAACAACTGATTCATTTTCTTCTTCATAAGTTGAATAGAAATAAGGAATATATGATTCAAATTCGCTAGCGCATGTATCGATCATTTTATAAACAGGGAAAATGTTGTTTTCACATCTTAAATTATAAACATCGAGTTCAGTTACATTCCAAAGCCATGCGATAGCTTTATCAGAGAATCCCATCTTTTTAGCGTCTTTTAATACTTCAAGATTATTAACATTATTTCTTAATTCATCTTCTTCACGGATGATGTTTTTAATCTTTTCAATAAAGAGCATGTCGATAGCGGTTTTATCAACGATAACACCATAGTCAATTCTTCTTCTTAAAAGTTCTGCGATCGCGTAAATTCTATCGTCAGTACCAACTTTAATATAATCTAATAAATCTGATGTTTCCCAATTATCAAATTTTGATAAATAGATGTGTGATACACCAATTTCAAGTGAACGCATTGCTTTTAATAATGATTCTTCAATGGTTCTTCCAATAGACATTACTTCACCTGTCGCCTTCATTTGAGTAGAGAGACGGTTATTTGCGTCAGCAAACTTATCAAATGGGAATCTTGGCATCTTTGCAACAACATAGTCTAATGATGGTTCAAAAGACGCTGGTGTATTAGCGATTCTAATTTCGTCTAATCTCATGCCAACAGAAATCTTTGCGCTTACTCTCGCAATTGGATAACCAGATGCTTTTGATGCTAAAGCAGATGAACGAGAAACACGTGGGTTAACTTCAATTAAATAATATTTAAATGAGTTAGGGTCTAAAGCAAATTGAACATTACATCCACCTTGAATCTTTAATTCTCTAATAATCTTTAAAGCTGAATCACGAAGCATGTGATATTCCTTGTTTGTTAAAGTTTGGCTTGGACAAACAACGATAGAGTCACCTGTATGAATGCCAACAGGATCAAGGTTTTCCATATTACAAATTGTAATTGCAGTGTTATTAGCGTCTCTAATAACTTCGTATTCAATTTCTTTAAATCCTTTAATTGATTTTTCAACTAATACTTGGTGTACTGGAGAAAGCGCTAAAGCGTTTTTCATAATCTCATTAAATTCAGTTTCGTTTTCTGCAAAACCACCACCAGTACCACCTAAAGTGAAGGCTGGACGTAAAACAACTGGATAACCAATTTCTTCAACAGCCTTATATCCTTCTTCCATTGAGTTAGCAATCATTGATGGAAGGACTGGTTCACCAATAGAAAGACACATTTGTTTAAATAAATCTCTATCTTCTGCTCTTTCGATTGATTCAGAGGTTGTACCTAATAATTCAACTTGGCATTCTTTTAAGATACCTTTTCTTTCAAGTTGCATTGCTAAATTAAGACCAGTTTGTCCACCGATACCAGGTAAGATAGCGTCAGGTCTTTCGTGACGAATAATTTTGGCTAAATATTCAAGGGTTAATGGTTCCATGTAAATCTTATCTGCAACATAAGTATCAGTCATGATTGTTGCAGGGTTTGAGTTACATAAAACGACTTCATATCCTTCTTCTCTTAAAGCTAAACAAGCTTGTGTACCAGCGTAGTCGAATTCAGCAGCTTGACCAATGATAATAGGACCAGAACCAATAACTAAGATTTTATGTATATCTGTTCTTTTAGGCATAATTATTTTCCCTCCCTCATTAAATCAATGAATTTATCAAATAAATATGAACTATCTTGAGGTCCTGGAGCACTTTCAGGGTGGTATTGAACCGAGAATACCTTATCCTCTTTGCATTCCATACCTTCGATAGTGTTATCTAAAATATTGATGTGAGTTGGAACTAAGCCAGTTTCTTCTAATGAAGCGGCATCAACCGCATATGAGTGGTTTTGTGATGTAATTTCAATCGTGTCTCTTTCAAGGTTTTTAACTGGATGGTTACCACCACGATGACCGAATTTTAATTTATATGTTTTTGCCCCGTATGCTAACGCAATCATTTGGTGGCCTAAACAAATACCAAAGATTGGATATTGACCTCTAATCTTTTTAACAAGTTCAATAACTGGTTTAACATCATCAGGATCACCAGGACCGTTTGAAATAAAGATACCATCAGGTTTCATTTCAACGATTTTTTCATAAGACATATCATAAGGAACAACGGTCACGTTGCATCCTCTCTTAGATAAACTTCTAACAATATTTAATTTAATACCACAGTCGATAGCGACAACATTAAATTCATGGTCTTGTGTTCTTGAATACCATCTTTTTGTACAAGAAACTCTTGCTACTTGGTCGTGTGGAACTGGAGTATTGTTAATTCTTCTAATAGCCTCTTCTTTAGAAACGTCAACAGAAGTAATAATCATTCTTCTAGAACCCTTATCTCTAATTGATCTAGTTAATTTTCTTGTATCAATTCCATATATACCAGTAATGTGGTTTTCTTCCATTAATTCTCCAAGTGTTTTTGTATAACGGAAGTTAGATGGGAAGTCATTATATTCCCTAACAATAAGACCTGAGATGGTTGGTTTTTTAGTTTCATAGTCTTCATCAGTTAAACCATAGTTACCAATTAATGGATAAGTCATAACAACGGTTTGTTCTGTGTATGATGGATCAGAAATAATTTCTTGATATCCCACCATTGAAGTATTGAATACTATTTCTGATACTTTTTCTTCAACTGCCCCAAAAGCATATCCGAAATATTCTTCGCCATCTTCAAGAACAATTTTTCTATCGAATTCTTTTACCATACTTTTTTACCTCCACAGACTGTAATTAAATTTTTACCAAATACTTTATATCCTTCAAAAGGAGTTGATTTTCCTTTAGATACAAAGTCTTTTTTATCAATAATATATTCTTCGTTTAAATCCCAAACGGTGTATCCATTAAATGGGATGTTGAATCTCTTGCGAGGATTAATTGCTAATAAATCCACTAATTTTTCTAAGCTAATAACATTTGTTTTTACTAAGTATGTGTAAAGTAATGGGAACGCAGTTTCGATACCAACAATACCGAATGGAGATTTTTCTAAACCTCTACTCTTTTCTTCTTCAGTATGAGGAGCGTGATCGGTCGCTATCATATCGATAGTGCCATCAATAATTCCCCCGATTAAAGCCAATCTATCTTCTTTACTTCTTAGTGGAGGATTCATTTTGAATCTTCCTTCTTCTTTTAAATCATTTTCATCTAAAAGCAAGTAATGTGGAGCGGTTTCACAAGTCACGTTGACTCCATCCGCTTTTGCTTTTCTAATTAAATCTACACTTTCTTTAGTGGAGATATGACATACGTGATAAGCACATCCTGTTTCTTTTGAAAGTTTTAAATCTCTTTCGATTTGTTTATATTCACTTTCAGAGCAAATGCCTCTATGACCATGTTCTTTTGCGTAAACACCATCATGAATATATCCACCACGTAATAATTCATTTACTTCGCAGTGTGCGACAATCATTTTTCCTACGCTTTTAGCCTTAAGCATAGCTTGTCTCATCATCTCTTCTTCTTGAATGCCACGACCATCATCACTAAATGCGATTACATGGTCTTTTAATTCTTCGACATTTGATAACTCTTCACCTTTTTCATCGATAGTGATTGATCCATATGGATAAATATCAATAACTGAATCTCTTTCAATAATATCTAATTGGACTTTTAAATGTTCAAAGCTATCTGGTACTGGATTTAAGTTTGGCATTGTGCAAACTGAGGTATATCCACCTCTTGCTGCTGCTCTACTTCCAGTGTAGATAGTTTCTTTCATTAAAAAACCCGGCTCGCGAAGATGAACATGTACATCAGCGAAACCGGGGATTAATACTAAATTGTTAGAATTGAAAGGCTTTAAGATAGAGAAATCAAATTCCGAAAAATTAAGGCACTTATCACTAGGAGATGATCCAGTAATAATGTTGAGCTTTAATTTTTCCATATTGCTACCTTATTTAATCTTGTAATATTTAACCAA
>JAKSVY010000046.1 GCA_024413875.1 Bacilli bacterium | reverse complement strand
ATTTAGCATTTATCGCAGTACGAAGATTAATTGCAAAAAGCACTTCCATTTGAGTTGGGAGTGCTTTTTTGCTAATATCATATAAATGAAAAAAGCATGTACAACTATCTCTTTAATTGTGGCGTTAATATCGATTTTTATGTTTATTTTTTGCCTAGCATATAAAACCCCAGTTACTATTAGGGTTAATCCATGGAGTAATCCATCAGTGATTGGTTATGAGCATCCATTAGCACTCTGGAGTATTTATTTTGCATATGCCTTAATAACAAGTATAGTAATTGCATGTGCTGTTAATAGTTCATCTAAGAAAGTGGCTGTTGTAGCAGGTATATTTTATATTCCTGTTATGCTTGTTGTATCAATATTAGCGTTCTTCATTCCGTCCGATGAATTTTAGATAAAAGCATTAATAAAACATATGACAATTAGGTGTGGTGAAAGACCATACCCTTTTTAATTTCCAAGTTATTTTTTAAACCCAATTTAATAGAAACTAATTTTAGACAATATAAATATATCAATGGCGAAAATTCGCCTAAAAATAGAATGGAAGTGTGAAAATAAGGTAGCAAGTGTAACAAAACTATTAAATTTGTACGGATTGCCGGTTATTTTCTTGCAAAAAATGTTGAGTTTACATATAAAAAACGCAATCCGACTTTTCTGGTATGAATAAATTCACCAAGTTTTTAAAAGTTTTCTCATATGTATTAGTTGCTGCAGTTTTCGCTGCTGGAGCGTTTTTACTTATTGCAAAAGGAACCAATAATAAAACCCACCTTAACGAAGCAGTCGTTATCAATAATGATCATGATTTCCACAAAGAAATCGAATTCGTAACCGACATCGTACCAGGTGGTGAAGCTGTTCAAGAAATTAACGTTAAGTCACAAATTTCAACTAGAGTCGATTATACCTTAACTTTTACTGCAGAAGATTCAAGTACCTTAGATATGGTAACTTACAAGATTAATGAAACTTCAATTGATGAAGTAACGGGTAACCTAAAAGAATCAATCGATAATCAAACCACATATAAATTCTCATTATCAGGTAAAAAAGAGACAACAATCTCAATTACATATTTCTTAGATTTCGCCTTTAATAGTGAAGAAATCAAGTCATTCAATTTCTCAATCGCCTTTGATGCGAAGGGAGGAACAATCTAATGGAAAAGCAAAAAACCAAAAAGATCGTAAACATCATTGAATGGGTTGTAATTGGGATATTCGGTGTCTTCTTTTTATTTGTAATAGTCTTTGCATCGAAATCTCCAACCGGTAATGCTTCAGGTTCCGTCTTCGGATTTGAAACTAGACTTGTCTTATCTAGCTCAATGGAAGCAGATAAAGAATTCTATAAAGATAAGAACTATAAAGTTAAATCAATTGAAGCTGGTTCGGTTGTATTCATTAAAGACTGTAACTATCAAAAAGAATCTCAAAAAGAAAAGTTCTATGCTTCATTAACTACAGGTGATGTTGTTACATATTACTCAAAAGTCACTAATGTCTATGTAACCCATAGAATCGTCGATGTAGAAAAAACTAGCGATAACGTCATCTATACAATTCTTGGTGATAACGTTGATGCAGAAACATCAATCACTGAGAAAGTTAAGAAAAACGACAATCTCATTGTTGGTAAAGTCATTGGAAAGAGCAAAGCTCTTGGATGGGCTTACACCAACGTGTTCTCAAATAAAGTTGCAATGTTCTTCATTATTGCAGTCCCATGCTTTGTCTTAGCAGCGTATGAAGGCGTCAAGATTATTACAATCGTAAACGCTGAAAAGAAAGAAAAAGCTGCTCTCGAAGCTAAGAAGAGAGAAGACGAGATTGAAAACTTACAAAAACAAATCGAAGAGTTAAAAACAAGAAAGGAGGAGAATAGATGAGCGATGTAATTTGGTATATCTTCTTCATTGGCATCTTTGTTCTCTTACTTGTAGTCATTCTGCTTATTGTCCTTGATTGGAGAAAAGATAGAAAGGCTGCAATCAATGGAACTAAAGAACCACAACAACCTGTCGTTATCTATATTGGTAAAGACGGTAAGGTCTCAACTGATTCAGATAAAGTCTTAATTAAACAAGAAGAAGCTGTTGAAGAAGTGAAAGAGGTTAAAGAAGAACCTCAACCAGTCAGTGCAGAAAAAGCACCTGATGGTACAGTCATTAAATTTGCAGAAAGACAAACATATCATGAAGCATATTTAGATTTAACAACTGATAAAAAAGAATTTGTTGATAAGCTCAATAAATTAGCAACGGAACTTGATCCAAAGATTAAAGTTAATGAATCTAAATATCACGTATTAGCGAAATACTTATCCTATAGACTTTATGAATTAAAGATTGCTAAGGGGTATGTAAAAGCAAGCTTCTTCATCTCATCAAGCGAATTCAAACAATTCCAAAAGAATGTAGATGATGTTGCTATTAAAGAAAAACCAACTGTTATTTACCTAAATAACGAAAAGAGTCTTGATGCCGCTAACGACTTATTAAAAATCGTTTATGGTCAAGCTAAAGAAGCAAAAGAAAATAAGAAAGGAGAATAAAGTTAATGAAAAAGGAAAAAATCATTCTCCCTGTTATCGCACTTGTGTGCTTAGCAGGTGTTGCAGTCGGAACAACATATGCTTTATTCACATCTAGTAAAACAGTTAATAACCATATTAACGTTGGCAACTTAAAAGCAGGTTTCTATCTTGCGAGTATCACCAATGATGAAATCACATCAACAGGTGACATTGCAATTGACCAAGCTAAAGACTTATCAACATATGCAGGTTATGAAGCTGGTAGAGGTGTTGACTTAGCAGTTTACGCAGATGACGTAGTCGCTGTTGAAAACTTCGTTCCAACAATGCAAGGTCAAGCTAAATTTAGTGTCTACAACTTAGGAAGCATTAAGTTTAACTACGAATTAAAAGTAATCTCAAAAACTTTCACTCTCACAGATGGAACTAACGCAGATGATCAATTCGATGACCAAATTGAACTTACACTAACAGGAACAGCATTAGGCTCATTAGAAGCTAATTCAAGTGTTAGTGACGTTGTTATCTCTTATAAGTTCTTAGACAAAGATAACAATAATGATTACCAACTCGCATCATTCTCATTTGATGTCCAATTAGTTGCTACACAAGTAACAGCTAACCATAACTAATAACTAATAATTAATAATAAGGAGAAAAAGAATTATGAAATTCAGTAAAAAAATTATTATCCCAGCTCTCGCATTAGCAGCATTTACTGCAATCGGTGTTGGTTCTACTTACGCTATCTTCACAAGCGAAGCAAATACAAACATTGCTGTTACATCTGGTAAAGTCTCAGTTACAGCAACAGTTGAAAACGTAAAGCTTTATTCAGGTGTCTATAACGATACTACAGAAGCTTACGAATCAGTTGAACAAGCAAATACATTCCTCAATGGTGGCACAGTCACAGTTGAAAACGGTGTTGTTACATTAGACAAAGTTACACCAATGGATAAAGTTGAATTCGATGTTAAGGTTGTTAACAACTCAAATGTTACAGCAAAATACAGAACATCAATTAAGGCTTTAACAGATACAGGATTAATGGATGGCTTAAACATCACTCTTAATGGTGAAGCATATAGTGGCATGACTTCAGTTGGCCAATGGACAACACTTGAACCAACAACAACAGATGTTTCTACAATTCACGTTGTTGTTGAACTCCCAGAAGCAGCAGGAAATCAATATCAAGATAAGTCTTGCTCAATCGAATTTGGTGTTACAGCAGTTCAAGGTAACGCTCACACTGAAGATGTTGATGCTTCAATTGACTATCCAGTTTACACAGCATCTGACTTAATGAAAGTTGCTAAGTTATCTGAAACAACTAACTTCTCTGGTAAAACAGTTGCTTTAATGGGCGATATTGATTTAGCAGGTCTTGAATGGAAGGCAATTGGTAATGTTACAGGTTATCCTTCAACAACATTCTGTGGTACCTTTGATGGTCAAGGATACAAGATCTCTAACATGACTGTTAGCGATACAACTCCAAACTTCGCAACTGCAGGTTTATTTGGTTCAGTTGTTGGCACAGTTAAAAACGTTACATTAGTAAACCCAACAGTTACATCTACTCACTATGCAGGCGCTGTTGTTGGTTATTCATCAGCAAACGCTTCAGTAATTGAAAACTGCCACGTTATCGGTGGTACAGTTACATCTACTCCAGAATTCATCAATGGTGAATGGGATAACGGTGATAAAGTCGGTGGCATTATTGGTTATTCAGTTAATGGCGATAAGATCCTCAACTGTTCAGTTGAAGGCACAACAATCAAGGCTTACCGTGATGTTGGTGGTATTTGTGGTGCTACAAATGCAACAGTAACAGGTAACTCAGTTAAAGACGTTACAGTTATTCAAGATAATACACATGGCTACAAGACATCAGTTGATACAATTGGTGAAGTTATCGGTAGAGATTTAGGTGCTACAGCATCTGAAAACACAGCTACTAACGTTACACTTCTTTCAAATGTCTATGCTATTGGTACAGCTGCTGAATTAAGAGCTTATTCAGCAACAACTCAATCAGGCATTACTCTTAAGAACACAGAATCAGTTGTTCTTACGGCTGATATCGACTTAGAAAATGAAGAATTTGCTCCAATTGGTGGAACAAGCTTCTTTACAGGTAAGTTCAATGGTAATGGCCACACAATCTCTAACTTAAAAGTTACAACAAAGGCTAAAAATGCTGGTTTAATCGCTACATTAAACGGTACAGTTGAAAACTTAACAATTGATGGCGTTACAATTGAAGGTGCTGACTACCTCGGTGCTGTCGCTGGTACAGGTTATGGTACAGTTAAGAATTGTACAGTTAAGAATGCTAACATTACAGCTACTCCATACCTCGATGGAGAAATCTATGATGGTGGTGCTAAAGCAGGTGCTATCGTTGGTTACTTCACAGCTCAATCTACTGCTAACTTATTCGACTGCTATGGTGAAAACATCGTAGTTAATGCTTACCGTGACTTAGGTGGTTTAGTTGGTTACGCTCAAGGTGCTGCAGTTGTTAGAGGTAACACAATTAAGAACGTTACAACAACTTACGTTACATTACCTGCAGGTGCTGCATATGATGGTGGAACTCCAAACAAAAACATGGGTAGATTCTACGGAAGATACGACGCTAACATCACAGCAGAAAACAATACTGATTTAGACGCTTAATCATACGCAATTATTAATTAAACTTTTTTAAGAGGTATTAATTATGAAAATCAATAAGAAAATTATGGTTCCAGTACTCGCATTAACAGCATTTGCTGCTATCGGTGTTGGATCTACATATGCAATCTTCACAAGTGAAGCAAACACAAACATTGCTGTTACAGCAGGTAAGGTTAAAGTTGAAGCTACTGTTAGCGATCTTAAAACTTATTCAGCAGAATATGATGAAGCTGGTACAGTTTTAGATGAAAACGGCAATACATATTCATTAGTTGAAACCGCAAACGGTACATTCGCTAATGGTGGTACAGCTACTGTTGAAGAAGACGCTATCAAGTTATTGAACGTTACACCTGGCGATAAAGCAACTGCAAAGATTACAATCAAAAATAGTTCAAATGTCGGTATGAAATACCGCATCGGATTCGAAGCAGAAGGAAATTTACTCTTCTTCGCTGGTATCGAATTCAAGATTGGTGATAACCAAGCAAATGGTGTTAAGAAATATTCTACTGAATGGAGTGATGTCGTAAATCCAGGAAGTGATGATATCGAAACTCCAGTTGAAATTTACTTACCATTATCAGTAGGTAATTCTTACCAAGATCAAACTTGCTCAATCAAGTACACAGTTGAAGCAGTTCAAGGAAACGCTCATGTTTCTAACGAGGATGCTGTTGAAGAAAAGATCTTAGTTGCTAATAAAGCAAACGCACAAGAAGTCTTCTTAGGCAAATATGGTTCTCTCAACAATTCAACAGTTGTTATTACAGAAAGCTTAGATTCAAAGGTTATGATTAACCTCCCTTCAAAATATGAAGGTTCTGGCACAGTTTGCCATGATGGTGCAATTACTGCTCCAGCATTAACACCAGCAGAATATGTTGAACTTCGTCAAGATGGTGCATGGCATGGCACTCCAATGTATGAACGTGACATTGAAAACTTAACAATTACATCTGTTCCAGGTGTTACTGTTACATCATTTGGCATTACAGCTGGTCACTCTTATGGCGCTAATGTTACAGACTATGTTCGTGACTTCACATCAACAGTTACACAAAGTGTATTCTACTCATTCACAACAATTAATGGTTTAACATTTAAGGATTTATCATTTGTTGGTTCTAGTGAAGCAGAAATGCTTGCTCTTGATATCACAAGTGGTGCAAAGCAAAACAATGTTCAAAACGTTGTTGTTGATGGATGTGACTTTGTTGGTGGTGCATCTACAACATCTGCAATCCACTGTATGAACAATGGTGGTGATGTAGATATCTATAAGGGTATCACAGTTAAGAACTCAACATTCAATATGGCACAATCAACAGCTGCTCATACATATGGGTTCCTTGGCTTAGGTACTGGTGATCTTTACATTGATAACTGTTCATTTAAGGATACAACACGTACAATCCAAACACAAAGTGGTGGAAACCAAAAAGAATATGGTGTCTACTCAGTTACAAATTGTACATTCGACAATGTTAAGAGCTATCTTATCAAAGCTGCTGAAATTACAGAATTAACAAAGATTGTCGTTACAGGCAACACAGCAGTTAACGTAGTTTCAGGTAGTGGTGTTAGATTTGCTACATCTGGTGTCGAATATCCAACAACAGTTCCAACAGGTGTTGAAGTTGTTAAAGGCAACAATGACTTTGGAACAGTTAAGATCAACGAATTCTTAAAGTAATTAATTTCAATACATTAAAGAAACTTGATTTAATAAAGATTAAGGGTTATCTCATTGAGAGGTAACTCTTTTTATTTGATGGAAAATATAATTATCAGTTGCCGAAGGCAAATGCTTTTCGAATATGAAAAACTATTATTATTTTTGGTAATAAATTACTTAAAAGGTAATACGAATATACAATTTATTTGAATTTAAATTGCATTGCAAGTAAGATGAATTATAATATGAAGTACGAATACAAACCTAAGTCATTAATAAAAGAATATGAAAACGAACGCTTTATGAAAAAGAAGTATGGAGTTCTTATATCTGAAGGAATGCAAAAATTCTTAAGATATGTTGAATCTGCTAAAGATGCATATGATATTAAATCAATTCCATTCTTTTATATGGAGCACAAGGTAGGCAATTTAAGTGATCACTATGCTGTTTCATTAGATAAAAAGAAAAGTAAATGGAGATTAATGATTCAAATGCTAGATGACAATGGGAATGTAATGGTTCCAACTGATAATGAGAAAGAGTTTTTGAAAAGTATATATTACATAAGGATAAAGGAGTTAAGTGAGCATTATGCCAACTATTAAAAGGTTTCATCCAGGAATTTATATCAAAGATTCGCTAGAAGCTATGGAAATGACTTCTAAAGAATTTTCATTAAGAACAGGGATTTCAGAAAGAATTCTTTCATCTATTATTAATGGAAAATGTTCAATTACATTTGAGGTTGCTTACAAGCTATCTAAATTTTTTGATAACTCTATTGATGTGTGGACTAATCTGCAAACTCAATATGATATGTATCTCCATGAAACTGAGATCGAAAAGGAATTGGATGATGATTGGAACCTTGTAAAAAATATCAAAAAATATCTTATTGACCATAATTACATTGACGAAAATGATAAAAAAGAAATTATTGTTGAAAAAGTCCGTAGATTGGTTGGGGTAAATAATTTAACTTTATTAAATAATAAAGATTCATTCGTTTGTTTTAAAGAACAACAAAATAATGGTGATAATTATTTTTATCAAAACTTTTGGGTGGCTTTAGCGATTAAAGAAGCAAGAAAGAAAAAGAATAATTCATTTAACAGCAAGCTTTTGAAAAGTTATATTTCAGAAATGAGAAACCTAACAACAAAGAGCCAAGAAGAATTTATTCCAAGATTAATCGAAATTTTTGAAGAATGTGGAGTATCTTTTGTTTTACTTCCGTATCTTACGAAATCATATATTTATGGAGTAACAAAATGGCTCGGTAAAGATAATGTGATGCTGGCAGTTTCTAATAAAAGTGAAAAAGCAGACTTATTTTGGTTTACTATATTCCATGAACTTTCCCATGTACTAATGGAACATAGACGCGAAACTCTTATTAGTGTGGAAGGCAGAATTGATGAGGAAGCTAATGAAATGGCAAAAAACATACTTATTCCAAAAGAAGAGTGGAATGATTTTGTTAGCAAAAGAAATTTTAGTGAAATATCGATTAAAAAATTCGCCGGTAAAATAAATATTCTCCCTTGCATCGTATTAGGAAGACTCCACAAGGAATTGCCTGATATAGTTCCTTATGGAATGTATGATAAAGAATTCAATGTGTCGTATAATATTAATTAAATTTTGAAGGAAACAAATATGAATAAAACAGCCTATTCAAGCAACGAAAAGAAATTTCTTGATAATTTAACCGAATTAGAATCTAAAGCGTTTGATATTGCTTTTAAAGCGCATAAAGGGCAAGTTGATAAAGCGGGTGCGGATTACATTCATCACCCAATTAAGGTTGCAATGGGCTGCACAAGTGAAAAATCACGTGTAGTCGCGTTTCTTCATGATGTAGTGGAGGATACTGATATTACATTAGAAACATTATCTAATATTTTTGATAAAGACATCATTGTCGCTCTTAAGCTTGTAACAAAAACTAATAATACCTTCTATCCGAAATATTTAAGTGATATTAAGGATAATGATTTAGCAAGGGAGGTTAAGTTATCTGATTTATCTCACAATATGGATTTATCAAGAATTCCAAATCCTGGTAAATGGGATATGGTAAGACTTAATAAATATCAAAGAAGCAAAGACTATTTATTAGGTAATACACCTTTCTATGACCTTGAAAGATATATGCACGCGCAAGACAAAGAGTTTTCTGGCTTTGATTTAGCAATGAAAGAAATTAAACAAAGAAATAAACGTTCACATTGGATGTGGTATATCTTCCCTCAAATTAGAGGCTTAGGTAATTCAGATATGGATGCGACATATTCAGTAGTGGATTTAGGTGAAGCGAAAGCGTATCTAGACCATCCTGTGTTGGGTGTAAGAATGGTAAGTCTTACTAAAGCAGTGTTATCTTTAGGAAAGATTAATATCTATGATGTCTTTCATTTTCCTGATACATTAAAACTTAGAAGTTCAATGACTCTATTCCATCTCGCTACTGGACAAAATGAATCAATATATAAGCAAGTAATCGATAAATACTTCGATGGAAAATTTGACGCAAAAACCATCTCGTTGTTAGAAATAACAAAATAGTAATTCAGAGGACACATTATGTGTCCTTTATTTTTGTTTTGTATATAATCACCATTGAAAAGAGGTGTGAATATGATTGAAGTAAAATGCGTTAAATTAAACGAAGAACAAAATAAGTTTGTTAATAGTCTTAAGGGGATTGAATATACTGCTTTCTCCATTGCAATTAAGACTCACGGCAATAAAGTTTATCATCAAGGGTATTATTGTTATGGGTCACTAATCAAAGAGTTAGTGCACGTTATTGATATTGCTATGCAATGCGAAACAAAAGAAGAAAGAATTGTCGCTCTTCTTCATGAAGTAGTTGCGCAAAATATCTTATCTTCTGAACAAATAAGCAAAGTGATTAAAAATAAGAAAGTATTAAGAGCGTTAAAAACATTAGAAAATGATCCGATGTTTAAAGACAATAAATACTACGAGATAATTAAGAAAAATGATATCGCAAGAAAAGTAGTGATACTCGACCTTAAGTATTTATGTGATAAAGCTGGTGGACCATACTTTACAGGATTCTTAACTGACTATGCTGGTTACATTACAAAAACAAAGAGATTCTTAGAACATAAAGATAATGATAGCAATCCTTAGTGGGTTGCTTTTTAATTACAAATTTGTGATTTCTAGTAATTCTCCAGAATCAAATTAATAACAATCATATAAAGTATGTCCACTATGGAACTACTTATTGAAAACAACGAAAACATCAATCTTTATGAATACTTAAATTTAAATGATTTCCCTTATAAGGAAAGATTGTTTATGAATAAGTATCTTAGAGATATTAATTTTAAAGATGAATCAATTACAAAAGATACTCAATATGAAAAACTGAACTTTCATGATGTTTTGTCTCCTAAAATTGAAACTTTATTAGATGAATTTCATTTTAATATCGCCGCTATTAAAGAAATTGCTGATGCTGCCTACGATATTTATGTATCAGTTGTTATTAATAAAAATCTTCTTGATGATGGATTGCCACCTTACTTTGAACCAAAAGTACCATTAAAACAATTATCAAATAGAGATGATGAAAGAATGGTTCTTTTTGATATTGTGGATGAATACTATAAAAAAGTTACATTCACAACGTATCAAAATTATGGATGGTCAATAAGAATCAAAGAAGATGATAGGCCTGGTTTTACTTTAACAACTAGTCCAGAAGGGTTTGAAGCTGTTTTATTAAAAACAGATGGAACACCTATGGCAGTCAAATATACGTATAATTCAGTTAAAGAACAAATAATCATGGAAAATATGGATCCGACAGCATCTAACAGTTATGTTATTGATAAAGATAGATACATAGGAAGATTCTATTTGCCTTT
The DNA here is from genome assembly GCA_024413875.1 of Bacilli bacterium. Next base: position 820 of record JAKSVY010000046.1, on the reverse strand, counting down.
ATCGTTTGATTATCACATCACGGATAAGTACAGATATTCATTAGAAGAAACTCCAATTGAAAAAATTCATAATTATATTTATGAAGTTGATAATGAATATGACAATATCCAAACTATTGAATCTTTTAAAGTAGGGCAAAGACTAGTAACACAAATTGATAAAGTTCTTGATAAAAAGATTATTGAAATAGTGACAACCAAAAATGAAAACGAATGGATAACGGAAATATTCAATCCGGAATTATCTGGAGTATTAGCATATGACCATAAAAATGATAGAGTAATTTATGCTGTTAAAAGAAATGATTGCAGTGCTGCTTTTTACTTTAAAAGACTTATCAATCTAAAAAACTATACGGGGGCTTTAAAGGTGTCTGGAAAATTTGTAATACATGGAAAGAAATTTTATTATGAATTTCCTATTTCACTAACTGATATTCCAGAATGCTGATTTTCAGGCATATGCAATAAATTTAAATAAAGAAACATTTCTCAATAACTTTTATGTATAATAGTTATCATTATTGAAGGATACCATTATGAAAAATAACATCTTTGTAAAAGACTATAAATCAGTTTTGTCTATTAAAGAAACTGAACTCGCTATTAAATTAGTTAAAGATACTTTCGAGAGAAAACTAGCCGAAAAACTTAATTTGATGCGTGTTTCCGCGCCTATTTTTGTTGAACCAAATACAGGTCTTAATGATAACTTAAATGGCTATGAAAAGGCTGTTAACTTTAAATGTATTGAAACAGGAACAAATCTTGAAATTGTTCATTCCCTTGCTAAATGGAAACGTAATGCGTTAGCGAAATA
>JAKSVY010000045.1 GCA_024413875.1 Bacilli bacterium | reverse complement strand
GTAAGTTTTGACCACGATTATGAGCAAGTTTGGAAAGCTGGAGCAATTGATTTTTCTAAATTGTCATTCATTGTAACTTATGAAAACGGAAATAGTGAAAAAGTTCCTGTTGAGGCTTCAATGATTGAAAAGAAAGATTTGTACAAGTTTTATGAACCAGGAGACTGGAAAGTAAAGATCAATTATAGTGAAAATACCTATGCAATTGTGGATTTTACTATTGTTGAGAATGAATTTAGTGATGATCTTAAGCTAAAAGACGAAATTATTGCATATGATGGAAAGTCTCACGGCTTAAGTTTGGTTGGTCCATTGCCAGAAGGAACGAATGTTTATTTCCCATACGGAAATTCCTTCTCTTTATATAGCCAAAACCCATATCAAGTTAAATGTATTGTTTCTAAAGAAGGTTATAAAGCCAAAGAACTTAATGGCACATTGACGATTACAAAGTCGGAATATGATAAGAAACTTCTTGAAGCTATTGAGTTTGAAGATGCCGAATATGTTTATGATGGTTTGGAAAAGAAAATTGTTGCTAATAATATTCCAGAAGATTGCACAATTGAGTATTTTATTGGAACAAGCCAAGGAAATGCTTGTACAAATGTTGGTGTTTATGAAATCACTGGTGTTTTAACATGTTCAAACCCAAATTACTATGAACTTCCTAATATTTCCGCAACATTAACCATTAAAAAAGCCACATATGATATCTCTGGCGTTACATTTGAAGACAAGGTTGAACCATATGAAAAAGGCGTTCAACATAGCATTCTGATTGGCAATTCTGATTTATTACCAAGTGGTGTAAAAGTAACATATGACAACAACGTCCAAGAGGACGCTGGCGAATACGAAGCTATTGCATATTTCGAAGGTGATTCTAACCATGAAGCTATTGCACCAATGAAAGCAAAGTTAACAATTACTAAACAAAATATTGATTTATCGAGTATTAAATTTGTTGGTGCTCAAACAGTTTATTTCAATAACGAAATACAAGACTTTCATGTTGAAGTTCCTAAAGGAATTAAAGTAATTAGAAAATATTTTGATAAGAAAGGCGTTGAATTACCAGGTAGTCCAAGTGCCGTTGGAGTTTATACAGTAAAAGTAACATTTGGTTTGGATGATTCTTTCAAAGAAGAAAATTACAATCTTATTAATGTTCCAAAAGTTGAAGGCGTCCTTTACATTCAAAAGAAAGTATTGGATTTAACTGAATTTGATTTCACCTCTCAAACATATACATATGATGGAAATGTTCATGAATTTGATATCGAAACAAAAACAGAAGACGGAATTACAAATAAATTACCAGAAGAAATTATTGTTAATAAAACATATGTTTTCAATGGTCAAGAATTAGTTTTAGAAAAACCAAAAGAAGTTGGAACATACATTGTTAATTTTGATGTTAAGTTAAAAGAAGGTCTTCTTGCAGACAATTACGATGTAAGAGGAATTCCTACCGAAACAGGACGTTTAATTATTGTTAAGAAAGTAATCGATTTAATTGATGTTCAATTAGAAGATCAAACCGTTATTTATAACGAAGAGGCCCAGGAATATGTTTTAGAAGGTATTCCAACAGATTGTGTTAATACAAGAATTGTTTATCACGATCCATCCGGAGCAGAAATTACTCCTGATAAGGTAAAAGAAGCTGGCGATTATAGAGTCCACGTCTATTTTAGTTTAAATGAAGAAGGCGGCTATGATAGCGACCATTATGAATTACTTAATGCAAAAGTAAGACAACCTTTCTTGCATATTCTTAAGTACAGGGTCGACTTTACAGACATTGTTCCACTAGATGTAACAGCAAAAGCGACACCAAGTGGTTATGTTTATGACCCATCAAATATTAAAAACTTCCTCACCGTCTCCGATTATGTAGACCTTGAGTGTGTTTACTATAAAAGAGTTGGTAACACGTTCGTCCAAATTCCATTAGGCGAATACCCAACTGAAGCAGGTAAATATCAAGTAAAGGTTGGTTTTAAACTAAAAACCGGAAAGGATCCTAAGAACTTTGAACTCTATAACAAGAGTGACTACACAGTTAATTTAACTTTGGAAGAATAAAATGAAAAGATCGATTGCAATTATTGTTATAATTCAACTCATCTGCCTAGATTTAGCTGCAGGTCTTGCTTTTCTTGTGACCAAATCAATGGGCGTTCTTTTCAACAATGGTGTTTTCCAATTATTCCCATTCTTAAACTATGCAATATTCTTCTATTTACTATTAATGTTGATTTCAAATGTCATCTTCTGTAGAAAAATATCGGACGGTCCATTCCAAGAAGTCGTTGTATTCTTATCTTCAATTCTAGTTATATCAATTTTCTTTGGATTTATTGTCTATTGTTTAATCAAGTGTTCATTCGTTTTTAGTGATTTAGACTGGATAGGGTTCTTATTACAGGCTATTGAGCTAAAAGATTTCACTTATTTGATATGTGTTGGTGTTTGCGTGGTGGCCTTTGGCTTAATTTACGGAATATTTGTTAACAGAAACATTTGGCTTTTCTTTAAACGTGGTGGTTTAAGAGGAAAAGGCAAGCTTGGAACTATTAAATCAAATCTTGAAAATTCAAGATGGATGAACAAAAAAGAGAAGGACAAAAACTTCAAACCTGTTAAATACACTGGTTTAAAGGATTTGAAGAAAGATGGTATTCCAGTAGCTGCCTCTTTAATTGATAGAGATAAAAACATGCAAGTTAGATTCAATTCTCCTTGTCACTCACTTGTTATTGGTTCTACTGGTTCTGGTAAAACAACCACATTCGTTTCTCCAATGATTCAACTTTTAGCAGCCACCAAGGCCGGCTCATCAATGGTTATTACCGACCCTAAAGGTGAATTATTTAACCTACATTCTAAGTATTTATGCGATAGGGGGTATGACGTTAAGGTTATTGATCTTCGTGATACATACTCTTCATATAGATGGAATCCACTTGATTCAATTTTTGATAATTTTGATAAATATGCTCAAGCCTATAAAGCTGCATTTTCTAGGGAAGATGACCCACAACAAAGCGGTTTAACGCTTAAAGACCCTATTGAAGCCTTTAAGAAAGAATGGTTTGAGTTTGATGGCAACGGTTATGCTACATATGAACATTTATTAATAGCAGTGAAACTTTACAAAAAGAAAATTTTCGATGAAGTTTATGAAGATTTAAACGACCTTGTTTCAGTTTTAATTCCAGTTGAAAACGAAAAAGATCCAACTTGGGAAAAAGGTGCAAGATCCATCACATTAGCAGTTTTACTCGCAATGCTTGAGGACTATCAGGATGGCACTTATGGCATGAGTAAGGAGAAATTTAACTTCTTTAACTTAGCTAAGATTCTTCAAAATTCTTCAAACGACTATGAAGAATTAAGAAAGTACTTCAGAGGAAGACATCCACTTTCAAGAGCTTATTCTCTTGCAAAACAAGTTATTGATGCTGCACCTCAAACTAGAGCTTCATACATGTCCATTGTTTATGAAAAGCTCACAATGTTCAATGATGGTGGTATCTGTGCATTAACTTCAGCTTCAGATTTCTCAAGTGAAGCACTTGCTGAAAAACCAACAGCATTATTCTTAAAAATACCTGATGAAAAAGATACAAGACATAACCTGGCAGCCATTTTCATCTTAAATATTTATAAAACATTAATTAAAGTTGCCTCCGCAACACCTGAGTTATCCCTCAAACGTAACGTATATTTCATTATGGATGAGTTTGGAAATATGCCAAAGATCGAAAAATTCGATAAGTTCATTACAGTCGGTCGTTCAAGAAAGATTTGGTTCTGTATGATTGTTCAATCCTATTCACAACTTAATAACGTATATGGTGAAACTGTAGCAGACATCGTTAAAGGTAACTGTGGTATTAAGATGTTCATCGGTTCAAATGATATGAACACATGTAAAGAATACTCTGAATTATGTGGAAACATTACGGTTGTTACAGGTTCAACATCTACATCAACACAAGGCAAGGATGTTAATTTCTCTGCTCAAACTCAAGTTAGACCACTTATTTATCCTTCAGAGTTGCAAAGACTTAATAAACCTGGAGATATTGGTCACTCAATTATTGTTACCTTTGGTAACTACCCACTTAAGACTTACTTCAGCCCATCATTTAAAGTTCCATTCTACAAAATTGGAGCAATGGATATTTCAGGTAATAAAGATAGATTGTTCGAAGAAGACAAGGTTTATTACGACATTACTATTAGAAATAACGCAGTATTTGCAGAACAAACTAATGTTGAAACTCCAGAAAAGAAGGGCAAACCAATTGTAGACAACAAAGAAGAAGATGCTATAAGCGATAATCCAGAAGACTTAGATGCATCAAGCTCAGATATTGATGACATGATTGAAAAATATCGTGAATGGAAGCTTGAACATCCAGATTCGAGTATTGATGAGTTCTATATGAACATGGCTAATAGAAAAGATGCACCTAGTGCAGAAAGGAGAGGAAGGCGTGGCAAATAAATTATTAAAGAAGAATAACGCGCGCAAAAGGTTGTGTGCTCTTTTCGCTCTTTCAACAATCGTTCCTTTTGCTTCAATTATTATCAATAATCTTCCTTTCACATTATCAGATGTAATTTCTGCTTTGGCAGCAGATAGTGCTAAGACAGACTCTACAGGTGTTAATGCTGATATTTACGTTATGTCCCAGGATGGGGAAGGTTATTACGACCCAGATAATAGAGTTTCTTATATTCATCCTAATGTAAGTGCAACAGGAAAAATAACCTGTACAGCAGTTATTAAACTTAATAGACCTGCAACAAATAGAGTTACAGTTCAATATCACGTAGAAGATTACACAGCAATTGCTGGTTATGATTACGATAATTTAAAGATTTTCGAAAGCACAATTGAACCTGGTGCAGATTCAGTTAAAGTTAAAGTAAATGTTAAGGAACAAAGCGATTTCAGCGTTGGCAAAAAAGGAGACACATTCTTTGTTTCTCGTGCATTTATATTTGTTCTTGATAGTGCAGTTGATGCTAACAACAAAGCATTAGCAATTTATGATGGCACAAATGAAGGCACCGGTTATCGTCAGACCTCAGACGGGTCACTTTATAAGGACGAAATCATGTGTTTATGTGGTGGAAAATACAAATACGAATATATGGATCAAGTTGACCCAGACTATGTCGTCGATAAGAAGAGCAACAAACAACAAATCTTAATGTTTGATGATTATTACGATTTCATGACACAACCATACGGTGAAGGCGCTGGAGATAAGAATCTAAATACATACGATGTTGGCGGTGGAGAATTTTATAAAACTAAAGGCGATTATAATACTGGCGACTCACAATTAAAAATGGATGTAGAAAAGAACAACAGACACGGTCGTAAATTCTGGGGTCATGAAGAAATAAATGGTGGCGGTTCTTTCCGTGCCGTTCCATACAAATACCATTCATATTATGATCCAAAAACAAAAACGAGTGGCATTTATAGAGACTGGCTTAATAGGGTTGTTAAAACAAAACTCGGACACTCTTATGGCTCATTTAATGTTAACTATTTAGATGGAACAAGAGAACTTGAAGACGGTTTTATTGAGCAATTCATGATTGGTGACTACCAATTTGTTGGTGCATCATATAGTGATTGTCCATATTTCTCTGGCCATTATCATTTGGCTGATGCAGATACAGTTCCAATTAAAAAAGATCACTATAACTTAAATATCTTTTTACCATTGCATGGTTATGAGAAAAATTATGATGCTGGTAGCAATTCATATTGGGCCAAAGGTCAAGGCGCTTTAGAGAATTTCCAAAAATACTTTAAGAAAGCTGCTGCAAATAAGAGCACTCCTATTGTAGATAAACTCGATGTTGGAGGATTCGTCTTCCAAGACAATAAGAATGGTTTTACTAATGCCGTATCATATGAGAAGTGGAATACCGTTGTTAATTATGGTTCGAAAAAGGCAACAACATCTGAACCAACTGAATTAGCACCTGACACACATAAAATTGCATGGTTTAGAGTTCCAAATAATGAAGACGAGGAAACATTTGGAATGTCTCTTTTCCATCAACACGAAAATAATACATTCTGGACTGGTGAACAAAGACTTTTCCGCGGAGATACATTCTTCACAGTTCTTGACGATTCAATTCCAGACATTGTTAACGATACAACCCGTATCACCTGTAATACAATGAGAGTCAACAGAGATGGAAAGATTCGAATCACAATTCCTTTCACTGAACCTGTTCAATGCTACGAGAGCACATATTTCAAAGCAAGCGTTGGCAGCGGCCAATACTTAAATTTCCGCCCAGCCAAGGAACAATTGCCAGGTTGTGATGTTGTTGTTTATGAAGCAGATACAAATACTTTATCTGATATTAATGTTTCACAAATTACAATTGCTTCAAATATTCTTTACGACACTCCAGACGTTTGGAGAATTCGTGACTTCGCTCAATCAGGCGGACATGAACTTAATTCCAGTAGAGATGCAACCAGAATTGAGAAAATTACTTTCAAAAATATTGAAATTAATAAGAGAAAGCCTTCAGTTAGCCCATCACCACAATCATTTAGTGATGTAGCTACCCAAACAGGAAGCGTATCAGTTGATGTTAATGATATGAATAGAGGAAAAATCTATTATGAATTCATTAAAAAGAATGAAGACGAGCACCAACTTATTACTGCTAACTTTACTGATGATGAAAGTAATGAAGTTGATAAATATTCAAGATCAATAAATGAAAAAGAATAGTCAATCAATTAAACCACCATCAGTTAGTGTTTTCAAAGGTTCAAACGCTAATATTAGGACAAATCTAACCTTACCAGCATTAGAAAATAGGTCTGGTGAATTCTATTGCTTTGTTAAAGTCGTTTCAGACCTAGGTGAATCGAAAACTTATCCAGAAAATACAGCGGGAGTAGATATTACGACAGGCATAGGTCCGTTAAAAATCGATAATACGGCTCCAAAAATAACTATTACAAAGGACGAAAGTAAATTTACTGCTAGAGAAAGAAAGTTCAATATTAGTGTAGAAGAAAACGCAGACATTGATACCGTGCAGTTATCAATTAAAAAGACTTCAGGAACACATTCTGAAGATGGACCTTTCACTAAAGATATCAAATTAGCTAGTGCTGGAGGAAATACCTATACGGGTGATGTAACCTTATCTCTAGAAAAGATAATGGATGAATATTATTCATTAGAAAATGGTGTTCATAAATTTGAAGCTGAATATGAAGATTTCTCAATCAGTTTTTCAGCAACAGATAGAGCCGGTAACTATGCTGGATCATTTATTTGGAATGACCAAGAAACAAAAGATCCAATTATCTTGCCGTATTCAATGCATGAAAGTTTAAAAGTGAATGTTTCAATTTCAAAATCTTCTTGTATAAAAGATATAGACGGGTTGAATTTGTATCCTGTCGGTACCGAATTTACATTTGAGTCACCAACTTTAGGTTTAGAAAAACTAGAAGCTAGTGTTTTAAAACTTCCTGCAAAAGATGCACAAAGAATATTTGCTGGTGAATTAGATGACACCGAAAGAGGAATTAATATTACCCAAGGCACACCAGCTCAAGATAATCACGTTGTAGTTAGACTTGATAAACCGGGCTATTACGAAATTGTTATTAAAGATACACTAAATAACTTTTATTCAGATTCATTTAAGTTCTACATTACGAATGAAATGACTGAAGAAACAACAAACTATTCAAAGTGCATTTTAAACCAACAATTAGTGCCTAAGAATAACGCATGGCAGTTAAATGACGATTCAAAACTATACTACCTTGATTCTGGTGGTGGCTTCCGTTCTGAAAATTATGGAGGCATTATGGATCCACTTTTCTCTAATGTTGAAGAAGCCAAAAACTATTGCTTAGCTGCAGAGTATCAAGACATGTATGTAATTCAACTTGATATGTTTATTGCTAGCATTCTTTCTGATAATAGTGGTGCCTCAGGTTACACTAAGGCTCAAGGCGAAACTAGAAAGCCTACCGCAGGACAATACTGGGTAAGATACAAAAATATCACCTGGGATATTAATGCTAGAAACGTTTCATCATGGGGTTATTACTATTATTGTGAGAATAAGCAAGATGTAGTAATTGACCAAGCAACCGTTAAGGAAAATCAAGCATTGGTTAAAGCTATGAATCATGCTGCAGATATTCTTTCTCAAAACGGTAAAGAAGTTTACCTTATTGATGATGATCACATTAACCCAAAGAGTGGTGCTCCTAAACTAACTGAAGGTCAATTACGTGTATCGAAAGGCCTTCAAGTAACTCAAACAAAAACCGGAGCCACTGTCTCAGGCGTTTCGAAAGCAATTGATAGCAATTTATTCTCTAACAATGTTGATATTGTAGTTGGTGGTTCAACAGTTTCTTACACATTAGCATCAAACTTAGAATTATCAATTGATGAAGGCACCTCACTTTATTGTTTGCGTATCGATGGAGATAACAACTTTGTTAAATTAAATTGTAAAGATGGCACATTACTTAAAGATGCTGTTAAGTCAGAAGGAGTTACATTCTCGGGCGTTTACATGATCCTTGAAGTTACTAATGAAGGTGCAAACTTATTTGAAGTTTATATTGACTGTGACGCACCGGCAATTCAGGTTCAACGTATTGTCTATGACCCATACACTGATTCATCAGTAACTACTTATAACTCACTAAATGGCTCGACCCGTATCGATTTCTATTCAAAAGAATTTGAAATTAATGGTGAGGCAAATACACCTGAATACGTTAAAGAAGTGGATCAATACGCATATGTAGCTATTTTCCAAAAGAATAAGCTTATCACGATGTCATATTTAAATTCCATTACTCCACAAAACCCAGTTAGTGTACAAGATGGTATTTATGATGTTGTTGTTGGTGATAGAAGTGGAAATAGATACACATTCAAGACATACATTTCTTCGACAGACATTAATGTTTCATTTAAATCAAGTGCTGATGGTTCAAAATTAACAATTAGCATTACTAACCGTGAAGATGATGAACTTTTGAAATTCGATGTTTATTGCAACGGTGATTTAGTGGATAACACAATTGCAAGCCAAAAGGTATTTACATTATCAGGCAATTACTATGCTGTTATTCAAGACCAATACGGTAATAAAGTAACAACAGAATCATTTAATTTTGAAAAGACAGCACCAGAGGTATCTATTTATTACATTGAGCAAGGATATCCATTCCCATATAACGAAAAAGAAGATCCTCCACACATTATTAAAACAATGGGTGACGATTCAATTAACATTAATACAAACTCACCATTAATGCTTAAATATGACCCACAAGCTACTGGTATTACAATTAGTGGAACATCTACCGAAAACTACACAGTTAATGCTACAGCAGGTACAATTACATTCAATAAAGCATGTAACTTTACATTCGTTGTCTATTACTTAGATAATGAAGATAACGCAGTCACATATCACGTAATCTATGATAGCTTAGAACCAACAATTAAAGGTTTCTATACAACAACTGAGTATAGCAAGTATGATACAAATTTTGCTTATTATGATATAGAAAAAGATGCACCAAGCTCACTTGATTACAGCGAAATTATTGACCTTGAAACTGGAAAACCGGTTAAGAACACAGTAGAAATCACGTATGATTCATCATTCTCGACCGAATATCTTTATTTCCAAATTACTGATAACACAGGTATCAGAAACATTGTTGTAACTAAAGATGGAAAAGAAATTGAATACGAACTTCTTGACCAAGGTTTTGACGGAGTAGAATTCTATATGAATGCCGAACCAGGCACCTATGTTATTACAGCTTATGATCTATTCAATAACACAACATCTTCAAGATTCACCGTTGATGAATCTATATTCTCAACTGCTAAGATCGATGGTGTTAGTGCATTACCTGTAGGTCCAATAACGGATGATGGTCACGAAGTTATTTATGGCCATGCTGGTTGTGAAATAACAACTTCAAACAAAAACACTATTAACTTCCTTTATGAAGATGAAACAAAAGGAACCTATGCATTTTCAATTCAAAATCTTGAAGGCTTCTATTATATTGGCTACTATGGCTTGGTTGAAGAAGGCGGCGTAACCAGCGTTGTTGATAAGAATAATGTTATCTCGATGGAAGGCGACACATTTGTACCTATTATTGGTGTTGATCTTTCTATTATATTTAATAAGAACAACACTATAACTGTTTTATATAATGTTGGCGCAGTTGATGCAAAATTAGCAGTTAGAGTTACTAGACAAGATAAAGATTTCAACCTTTACAATATGGAATTCTCTAAACATGCCACAACACCTGTCTTTACTGATTGTGGCAAAGTGATTGAACCAGTTGGTGGTGTTGTCTATTGTTCAAAAGAAGCACTTGTATCTGATCCAACAGGTAAAATCACATCCATCATGGTCGCATATAACCCAATGATTGATAACTTTGAAGGAATCACACCTGTTCCTTATAGCGATAAGATGGAATTCAAGAATGGTTACTACCAATACGTTATTACTAATGTATACGGAAACAAATCAGTATTTACAGTTATCATTTCAGACAACCTAATCGTAAGTGTTGAAGTGAATTATGTTGGAAAAGACACCGAAGTCTTTACACTCAATTCAGGTGATACATTCTATTCCAATAAATCAATTGCAGTTTCAAGTTATAACATTGTCTCTGTTACGGAAGAAAGTGGCGCAGGCAATGTTACAGTTGATGGCGACAAGACCACAATCACGTTTACTGAAAAAGGTCGTTATGTAGTCACAATAGTTGATAAGAACAACAACAAAGCCGTTATAACACTTATCATCGATAGTAAAGAGATTACTTATAACGAGTCATGGTTAATTGGCTATAACCAAGATGCAATATTAAAAGATCAAGGTTATACAAATCAACGCTTAACAGTTAACTTAGACCAAGAAGCATTAACTGAAAATGGAATTACCCAAGTCTACTTCAAGGTTAATGGAGAGAAGATAGTTCTTTATGGTTACATCGGTAATGACCAACGTGCAGCTTATGACCCAGAAATGTTCAAAAATGTAATTGGTTCGAAAGGCGATGGGGTCTATTATGTCTATTTCTCAAATATTTATGGTGATGTAGCAAGCAAAGAAATTCATTATCAAGTTGCAACAACTCTTGAAATTGAACGTACCACAAACATGTCTGTCGACAGTGAGAGCATTAGTGTTGAAGACGCATTAGCAAACGGTGTTTGGTCCAATGTTAATATTAAGTTCAATTCAACATTACAACCAGGACAGTATCATTTCTACGTTAAAAATGGTGAAGCTGCTTATGAAGAGCAAAGCATTACCTATGCATTTGAAATCCCACTATCAAGTAGTAGTGGTGAGATTCATTACACAATTAAATATATTGATGCGTATGGAAACGTTTATGAATTCACAGTTAACTTATTAAAACGCGAACTTGCATTCGATACTTCCAAGACAAATGTGTTTGATTATGAGGGGGCTCATTATACAAGAACCGACTTTACATTTAATTTCGATTCTAATGATGTAATAGTTGAATACTCCCTAGACGGTAGCGATTTTATGCCATATAAACCAAATGAAACAGTCTTCAAAGATGGTGTTTACCAATTCCGTATGTTTGATAGATCCGGAAACCAAACAATCTACACCATTACTAAAGACAGTATCGTTTCAATTAAAGTAACAGTTGATGGCACAAAAGACGTATTCTTCGGTCAA
>JAKSVY010000044.1 GCA_024413875.1 Bacilli bacterium | reverse complement strand
ACTCCTAAAAGTGCAAATTGATTATACTAAAATACTCCTAAAAGTGCAAATTGATGGAAATAGAAACAAAAAAGGAGATATAAATATCTCCTTATTCAAGTTCGTGTAACTTATTATTGAATTGCGCTAATAACAACTGCGAAGAGCATGAAGATAGCTGCAACAACGAATGTGATTACTGTAACTACTTTTTCAGAACCACGTTCCTTAGTTTTAACGAAGATGTTCATTCCACCACCAGTAATAGCACCAGAAGCACCTTCAGATTTACCACCTTGAAGTAAAGCTAAAACGATAAGGATGATACCGAAGATAACGAATATAATGTCATACCATTTCATAATAATTTTCTCCTTTTCTTCAAAGTTTGCTTATATATCTTCTCACAAACTCTTATATAAAGCAAACGCTTTATTTATCAAATTGCGACTTAATTTCGAAAATTATGTCACGTAATTCTGCTGCTCGCTCGAAATCATATGCCTTAGCAGCAGCCTTCATTTCTGATTCTAAACGCTTAAGTTCTCTTTCAACTTCACTTCTAGATGATGCGTTGTTAAGTTTCTTTCTAGCTGAGCTTTCAACATCAACATTTTTGATTGGTTCATGAATTGGTTTAATGATTGTTTGAGGAACAATACCATATTCATCGTTATAAGCTTTTTGAATCTTACGACGTCTATATGTTTCTTCGATCGCGTATTTCATTGAATCAGTCATATTATCAGCATACATAATCACTCGGCCATTCGAGTTACGGGCTGCACGACCAATAATTTGAATAAGCGATCTCCCTGAACGAAGGAATCCTTCCTTATCAGCATCAAGAATTGTGATTAATGATACTTCTGGAATATCAAGGCCTTCCCTAAGTAAGTTAATACCAATAAGAACATCATATTTACCTTTTCTAAGTTGATAGATGATTTGACTTCTTTCGAGGGTCTTAGTTTCGTTGTGGAGATACGCTACTTTAAGGCCTTTTTCCTTCAAGAAGTCGGTTAAATCCTCTGCCATACGAATAGTTAAGGTAACAACAATTGTGCGTTCATTTCGAGCGATTCTTTGTTCAATTTCATAAACTAAATCATCAATTTGACCAAGCGTTGGTCTTACTTCCACTACTGGATCTAACAAACCAGTTGGACGAATAATTTGTTCTACTACTTCATTATCCGCTCTTCCAAGTTCATAATCTCCAGGAGTTGCGGTTGTGCAAATGGTTTGAGGCATTAACTTTTCAAATTCATCAAAGTTAAGAGGTCTATTATCTAACGCACTAGGAAGTCTAAAACCATATTCCACTAAAGTTTCTTTTCTTGAACGATCACCATTATACATACCTCTTACCTGAGGTAAGGAAACGTGAGATTCATCAACAACTAATAAGAAATCTTTTGGGAAATAATCCATTAATGTAAATGGTCTTGTTCCAGGTGCACGTCCATCAATGTGACGTGAATAGTTTTCAATACCTGGGCACATTCCAAACTCAACCATATTTTCCATATCTTGTTTAGTTCTTTGTTCAAGTCTTTCAGCTTCAAGAAGTTTACCTTCTGCTCTAAAATAAGCGAGTCTTTCTTCCAATTCTTCCGAAATAGTTTTAACTGCATTCGCAATTCTTTGTCTTGTTGAAGCATGGTCATATGCCGGGAAAATAGGGTATGTCTTATAGGAATTTCTAATTTCCCCAGTTAATTGATTGCATTCCACGATACGTTCAACTTCGTCACCAAAAGTATCAATCTTAATAATGTATTCATTTGTGTGAGGTGGCGCGATTTCAATAATGTCACCACGGACTCTAAACGAACCTGGTTTAAGTTCCATATTATTTCTTGTGTATTGAGCATCGATTAATTTTTCAAAGAATTTGTTGCGGTCAATTTCTTCTCCAACACGAATATCAAAAACAAGTCTTCGATATTCATCTGGATCAGTTAAGCCATAGATTGATGCAACTGACGCAACGACAATTGTGTCCCTTCTTTCAAGAACAGAGTTAATCGCACTAGTTCTCATCATTTCAATTTCTTCATTCATAACTGCGTTTTTATCAATGTAAACGTCTTTGCTCGGAAGATACGCCTCAGGTTGGTAAAAGTCGAAGTTAGAAACGAAATACTCTACTCTGTTATTAGGGAAGAGTTGTTTCATTTCTTCGTATAATTGGCCTGCTAAAGTTTTGTTATGGACAATAATTAATGTAGGTTTTTGAAGTTCTTGAATGACATTCGCAACAGTGAATGTTTTACCAGTTCCGGTCGCACCTAAAAGAACTTGTAATGGTTTACCATTACGGTAATTATCTACTAACTCTTTAATTGCCTCAGGTTGATCACCTGTTGGTTTAAAATCTGAAACAATTTCAAATCTATGATCGTCCATTATATTTTCCTTTATTTTAATGAAGAATTTCTTGCTAATAAATCGAGATAACTATAGATGAATCCATCAATTTCTCCATCCATAACATTATCAACGTTACCTTCTGAATAATTGGTTCTATTATCTTTTACCATTGTGTATGGACAGAAGACATATGATCTAATTTGGCTTCCCCATTCATTGTCTTTAAGTTCACCCACAATTGATTGGAGTTCTTGCTCCTTTTTTGCCATTTCACGCTCATAGAGCTTACTTCTTAACATTGACATAGCAGTTTCTCTATTAAGGAGTTGAGAGCGTTCAATTTGGCAAGAAACAACGATACCTGTTGGAATATGTGTAATACGAACAGCGGTTTCAACTTTGTTAACGTTTTGACCACCTGCACCACCGCTACGATATGTATCAACGCGTAAATCTTTTTCGTTAATTACAATATCATCATTGTTTTCAAAAATTGGGACAACGTTAACCGAAGCGAAAGATGTGTGTCTTCTCTTATTAGCATCGAATGGTGAAATTCTTACTAAACGGTGAACACCTTTTTCGCTTTTAAGTAATCCATATGCGTGTTTACCTGAAATATTAAAAACAATAGACTTGATTCCAGCTTCATCACCTGGTTGTTGGTCAGCAATTTTAAACTTCATATTGTGACGTTCAAAATATCTAACATACATACGAGAAAGCATATCCGCCCAGTCTTGAGCTTCAGTTCCACCAGCGCCTGAGTGAATTTCAAGGATGCAGTTTAAATTATCATATGGTCCCTTAAATAAAAGTTGTTGTCTAAATTTAGTTGCATCTTTTGTTAATTCAGGAATCATTTCCTCAATTAATGCACGCATATCTTCATCAGCATCACTACAACCTTTAATAAGTTCTCCAATATCATTAAATGTTTTGTTAATAGAGATATATGTATCTCTTTCTTCTTTAGCATCGTTATATTCTTCAATAATTGCTAAAGCAGACTTTTGGTCATCCCAAAAGCCTTCTTTATTTTGTTCTATATCTAATTTTGCAATTTTATCGTTTAAGAAATCGAGGTCAAAGAGAGTCACCGAGTCGATAAACTAAATCAGATAATTCGTTATAATCGAGACGTAGTTCTTGTAACTCTTTCATACTATTCCTTTTTCTCTTCTTCAGCAGGAGCTGCTGGGGCTTCTACTGGTGTTGCTTCAACTTCAACTGGAGCTGGAGCAGGTTCTGGTTCAGGTTGAGGTGCTCTTACTTGAACATTTAAGTAGTTAAGAACAGCATCAACTGAAATATTTTCAAGACATTCTCTAAAGAGAGATTGTCCTTCATTAACGTAATCTTGTAATGGGTTAGTGTTAGCATAGCTTCTTAAGTGAATGCCTTCACGAAGTCTTGCCATTGTATCAATTTGCTTCATCCAGTTTTGATCAATAACATGTAAAGCAATTTCACGATCAACTCTATCAGCGAGTTCTGCTGGCCATTTTGAACGTCTAATCTTATAGACATCTAATAAGCTTTCGCCTAAATCTGTACCAGCATCTTCTGGAATTGATTCATCATATAATGATGCATTGAATGCTCCAACTGGAAGGAATCTTGGTTCAAGAACCTTGCGTAATGTTTCAGCATCAACTAAACCTGTCTTAGAATCTCCTGGAACTGCTTTCTTAGCTAAAACTAAACCAGCAATTGTAAAGAATTCTTGAATCATATCATCAATGTTTTCAGCATACATAATTGCGTCACGTTTTTCGTAAATAGCTTTTCTTTGACGAGAGATAACATCATCGTAATCAAGTAAGTTCTTACGAATATCGTAGTTTTGACCTTCAATTTGTTTTTGAGCGTTACTAATAACGTTTGAGAACATCTTTGATTCAAGAGGTCCTTCACCAAATGAATCAAGTCTCTTTTGAACTGATTCAGCAGCGAATCTCTTGAGTAGATCATCATCAAATGAAATGTAGAATCTTGTGAAACCTGGGTCACCTTGACGTCCTGAACGACCACGTAATTGGTTATCAATACGACGTGATTCGTGACGTTCTGTACCAAAGACACATAAACCACCTAAAGCCTTGATTTCATCTGTAAGTTTAATATCGGTACCACGACCTGCCATGTTAGTAGCAATTGTAATACGGCCTTTTAAACCAGCATTTGCAACGATTTCAGCTTCACGTGCGTGGTTCTTTGCGTTTAAAACATCGTGTTCAAGTCCTTCTTTTGTAAGAAGTGCTGATAATTCTTCTGATGATTCAACAGAAACTGTACCAATAAGAATTGGTTGACCTTTTGCGTGTCTTTCTTTAACTTCTTCAACTAACGCAGCAAGTTTTTGTTCCTTGTGAGCGTAGATGTAGTCGATAGCGTCAATACGTTGGACAGGTCTATTTGTAGGAATTTGAAGAACTCTCATGTTATAGATTGTTTGGAATTCTTCTTCTTCAGTCTTAGCAGTACCTGTCATACCTGACATCTTCTTGAATAAACGGAAGAAGTTTTGATATGTAACAGTAGCGAGTGTGACTGTTTCTTGCTTAATTTCAACACCTTCTTTAGCTTGAACAGCTTGGTGAAGACCATCTGACCATTCACGTCCTTTAAGAACACGACCCGTGAATGGGTCAATGATTTGAACTTGTCTTTCAGCGTCAATCATATAGTCAACGTCTCTAGCCATAATGTAGTTAGCTTTAAGAGCTTGGACAATACGGTGAACTAAATCTTGGTGTTCTGGATCATAGAGGTTACGGATACCGAACATACGTTCAGCACGTGAGTTACCTTCATCAGTTAAAGAACATGTTTTATCCTTAACATCAATTTCGTAATCTCTATCTTTCTTTAATGTCTTAACAAATCTATCTGCGACAGTATATTGAGATGCTGTTGCACGAGCACCACCAGAAATAATTAATGGTGTACGAGATTCATCGATAAGGATTGAGTCAGCTTCATCGATAACAGCGTAGTTTAAACCACGTAAAACACGGTGCTCTTTATCTTTAGCCATGTTATCACGGAGATAGTCAAAGCCGAGTTCAGCGTTAGTTGTGTAAATAATGTCACATAAGTGAGCTTGTTGTTTTTCTTTTGTTGTGAGTTCACGGAGGTTAACACCAACTGTTAAACCTAAGAAACGGTAAACTCTACCCATCCATTCAGCGTCACGAGATGCAAGGTATTCGTTAACTGTAACAACGTAAACACCTTCACCCTTAAGAGCGTTAAGATAAGTTGTCATAGTAGCAGTTAAAGTTTTACCTTCACCAGTTTTCATTTCAGCAACGTCACCAGCATGTAAAACTAATGCACCAATAATTTGAACCTTGAATGGGAATTGGTTAAGTGTTCTTTTAGCAGCTTCACGCGCGACAGCGAAAGCTTCGATTTTAATATCTTCAAGAGTTGCACCATTAGCTAAAGCTTCTCTAAATTCAACTGTCTTTGCGCGAAGTTCATCATCGCTTAAAGCAGCCATAGTGTCAGCTAATGCCATAACTCTATCAGCCTGTGCTGCGTATTTTTTAATCATACGAGCATCAAATTTGAATATTTTTTCTGCAAAATTGCCCATCGTTATACTCCTTAGTCGGATAATCTTTGATATTTTAACATTAAGTAAATGTTATTAACAATAACAATTTAGTGTTTATCTTTGTTAACCACCATAGACATTACCAATACTTCAATCTTTTTTGGGTGATGATTCTTAATTAATTGAATCATAGCCTTCATGGTTGAACCTGTTGTTAGAACATCATCAACCAATAGAATTTTCTTTTCTTTTATATTGAATTTTTCATCAAAAATTAGTGATTCTTTAATGCTTTGCCTTTCATGAAAATTAAGGTCAGATTGTTTAATATTTTTAGTCTTTTTAATGCACGGATATTGTTCTAATTTTAGTGTCTTGAATATCTCTTGAACGTGGTTAAATCCTCGTAATGTATCTGCATCAATATATGATGGTGCTGGAACAATAACATACCCAAAGTATTTAATATTTAAATAAGATGCGTAATATTCAAGAAATATTGAAGCAAGTTCGATATCAAAACATCCTTTCAATTGATATAAATTTGACCTAATAAATTCATCGTATGGATAAATTGATAAAGCGTTAACATTTGATATCTTAAATTTTCTTAAAATTGGATTAGATTTACTGAAGCATTTGTAGCAAATCGTTTTATTTGAAGTTAACAATGAGTGAAGGGTGTCATCTTCAATTGGATTAAAGCACACTCTACAAAAACATGTTTCTGGATTCGATTTCTTTTCTTGCCTCTTCCATCTCATTTGAGATGTAAGTTGACAGAAAAATAACTTCGCCTTCTGGAGCATCATATTTACGACCCGCCCTTCCACTTATTTGCACTAACGCAGCCTTCGTATAAACCTCGTGATCAGAATCATAAATAATGACTTGAAGATTCTTAATTGTGACACCTCTTTCTAACACTGCAGTAGTAACTAAATACCTATATTGTCCATGTTTAAAATCATTGATAATTGTTTGCCTTCCTCTTCTTTTTGAATGAACATAATTCCCGCAAGGAACGTATTCTTTTAGGTTTTTATATAGCTTTTCTGCTAACTGAATTGTCGGCACAAAAACAAGTACTGGTTTCTTTAGAATCCTAAAACTATCAAGCTTATCAACTAGATAATCAAACTTAAATCCAGGTAGTTTAATCACAAACTTCGGGACTGGAAGCGAGTGCCCATGATACCTTGTGTTAAGCTCAAGAATCTCATGCTTTGGTTGTTCGAACACTCTTAATAAAGCGTGGTCTGGAGTAGCAGACATCATAACAAGCGTTTTTCTAACCGAATCCTCTGCAAAATGAAAAAGCATTTGGTCTCCTACAAAAGGGAATGCATCCACTTCATCCATAATTAGCAAATCAAAATAATTATGATATCGATATATTTGGTGGGTTGTTAAAACAACTATATCAGCATTTAATATATCGTGATGCCCACCATAAACGGACGCTACTTTGTTTTTAGGAAATGCTAATCTGATTCTTTCTTCTAATTCGATAACAACGTCTCTTCTTGGAATAGCAAATCCAACCGTATGACCTCTAGATAAAGCGTAGCTCATAACCCCATAAACAAGTTCGGTCTTACCTGCCCCACAAACAGCCTTCACTAATGTTGAAACACCTTCAATATAATTCTTAGTGATTCTAGTCGATATTCTTCTTTGATCTTTAGTTAACGAATACTTAATTTCTAAGGCATTATCCGTTTCTTTTATTTCAGTCTGCTGAACCATTTCTCCTTTAAAACGAATACATCTTCGACAATATGGTTCATTGTTTTTGTATCCGATATATTTAGGTTCTTGTTCTCCACACCTAGGACAAATATATTTCATATTTATTAATAGGCTACTTTTTAGAAAATTTGCTGAAAATAAAAAATCCTATGCAAGCATAGGAAATTTTAATATTTTGCAATTATCGAATTAATTATTCAATTTCATTCACACGTCTTTCGTGACGTCCACCTTCAAAGTCTGTTGAAAGGAAAATGTCAATTCTTCTTAAAACATCTTCGAGTTTCATATAGTTAGCGCCGAAAGCAACCATATTTGCGTTGTTGTGTCTTCTTGTGAATTCGGTAGCGACATCATCATAGCCTAATCCACATCTAATGCCTTTAACTTTGTTAGCAGCCATCATAATGCCTTCACCTGATGAACAAACTAAAATTCCAAAGTTACATTCTCCTGATGCTACTTTATTAGCAGCAGCTTTAGAGAAAATTGGGTAGTCACAAGAATCTGTAGAATATGTTCCACAGTCAACTACTTCATGTCCTAATTCTTGTAAGTGCTTAACAACTTCTTGCTTATAAGCAAAGCCTGCGTGATCTGAACCGACTGAGATTTTCATAATTATTCCTCCAAACATTTTTGAATATCTTCTAATTTTATATTTCCTTCTCTAAGAACTTTAATTCCATTTACTGCTAATAGAACAGTTGATGGGACGTTACTTTCTGTCTTTCCATCAATAACACCATCTAATTCATCATTAAATTGTCTTACTACCTCATCATAATCAGTAATAGGTGGCTCTCCACTTCTATTTGCTGATGGAACAAGTAATGGTTTACCAGTTTCATTAATTAAATCTTGAACTAACTTTAATGAGGAAACTCTAATTCCGATTGTACCTTCTTTAGTAACGCACCAAGAAGGAAGGCCTGGCTTAGCTTTCATAATTAAAGTGAGTTGTCCAGGCATGAATTTAGCGATAATCTTCTCAATATTCGCATCAGAAACCCCATATTTGGATATATCTTCAACTCTACCGCACATAAGGGTAAATGGTTTTTCTGGTGGTCTTCTTTTAATAGCGATTAATCTATCATAAGAAGCTTTATTATCATAGACAACACCGAAACCATATACAGTTTCTGTAGGGAAGGCAATCAAACCGCCCTCTTTTAATATTTCACTATATTTTTTTAGTTCCATTTTGCTCACCTTATATAATTATAACTCAATACACATAATGCGGTACTTACCATTTATATCTTTATGGAAAGAATATCTAGCATCAGGTAAATAATATTCAACAAATCCTGTTAACTTATTAACAATGTCATAGCCTATTTCAAAAACAATAAATCCACCTGGAAGTAATACATCTTTTGCGTATTCCATAATTCTTTGATAAACGATTAGATCCTTGGTTGCATATAATGCAAGTTGAGGTTCGAAGTTTGCGGTCGACTTATCAACTTCATCTCTATTAATGATATATGGTGGGTTAGCAATAATAGCGTTGTATTTCTTATTAGCATCCACTGATGGAAGCAACGCATTGCCTAAAAGAAAGTCAACGTCCGCTTTGTGATACTTTGCATTCATCTTTGCTACATCTAAAGCGTCGTTTGAGATATCGCTTAATGTTACTTTAGCGTTTTCTCTTTCTTTCGCAATTGTAATTCCAATGCATCCAGAACCTGTGCAGCAATCAAGGACACTTACTGGACTATTTGTGTGAATTTTGAATAGTTTTTTAATAAAGAAGTCCACTACTTCCTCGGTTTCCATACGCGGAATTAGGACTCTATCATCAACATAGAAGTCTCTTTTATAGAAGTAGGCTGAATTAATTAAATATTGAACAGGAAAACCAACCAAGAACTTCTTGTATAATTCTAAAAACTTCTTATGGTCTTTGATTTCATCATTTTCATGAAGATAGAAATCAGTCATCGTATGGAGATTGTTGATATAACATAAAAGAATCCTAATGTTGATTTCATCTTTCCTAGGATTCTCTAATTCAAATATAGCTTTTTTATATACTTCGATTAATGATGGCATTATTTATTTTCTTCGCCTAACATTTTCATTTCTTGATCGTAATGGATTAAAGCATCAAGAACTTCATCAAGATCGCCTTCCATAACTCTATCAAGTTTTTGGATTGTAAAACCAATACGGTGATCAGTTACACGGTTTTGTGGATAGTTGTAAGTACGAATCTTTTCACTACGTTCACCTGTACCTACTTTTAACTTACGTTCATTTTCAAATTCAGATTGTTGTTCTTCTTGTAATTTTTGGAAGATCTTTGCTCTTAACATTTGCATACAGATTTCACGGTTTTGGATTTGTGATTTTTCTGTTTGACAAGAAACAACAACACCTGTAGGAATGTGAGTCATACGAACAGCAGATTCTGTCTTGTTAACGTTTTGACCACCAGCACCTTGCGAGTGATATGTATCAACTTGGACATCCGCCATATTGATTTCAACTTCAATATCTTCCATTTCTGGCATAACTAATACAGTAGCAGTTGATGTATGAATACGTCCTGCTGCTTCTGTCTTTGGAACACGTTGAACACGGTGTGCACCTGATTCGAATTTAAGTCTTGAATAGACGCCTTCACCTTTAACCATGAATGAAACAAGTGAGAAACCACCAGCTTCACATTGGTTTTGGTCAATTAATTGAATCTTCCAGCCTTGTGTTTCAGCGTATCTAACATACATTCTAAATAAATCACCTGCAAAGATATTACCTTCATCACCACCGGCAGCACCTCTAATTTCAACAATAATGTTCTTATCATCGTTAGGGTCCTTAGGAAGAAGCATGATTCTAATATCTGCTGTGAGTTTTTCGATTTCTTCTTCTAATCTCTTGTGTTCCATGTGGCCTAATTCTGAAATTTCAGGATCAGAATCACCCATCATTAAAACAGAGTCATTTAAATCACTATCAAGTCTAAGATATTTTTCATAGGCTTCTACGATAGGTTCAATGTTCGCATGTTCTTTATTGAGATCACGGAATTTCTTCCTATCTCTCATAACATTTTCATCTAATAATTCTTTATCGACTTCCGCCAAGCGAACTTTGGTGGCTTCAAGTCGTTTTAACATACTATTTTCCATAAGCGAAAGGATTATAACATAACTGCCTAAATCTTAAAAGTATCATAACCATCTTTAATATCTATATTAATTGTCTAGGTTTAATCTTTTAATAAGAATTAAAACTATGTATAATTTAATTCGGTACAAATTATGGCATACAAAGCACTTTATAGAACATATCGTCCACAAACTTTTGAGGAAGTTGCTGGACAAACTCATATTGTTAAAACCCTCAAAAACGCATTAGAAAATAATAAGATTGCTCATGCGTATCTTTTCTGCGGTCCTCGTGGAACTGGTAAAACCACTATGGCAAAGCTTCTCGCTAAAGCTTTAAACTGTGAATGTGGCATTGGTCATCAATGCAATGAATGTAATTCATGCAAAGAAATTATGAACGGCACACACCCAGATGTCATTGAAATCGATGCTGCATCAAATAATGGTGTTGAACAAGTTCGTGATTTGATTAATAAAGTTAACTACCTTCCTTTAGAAGGTAAGTATAAAGTTTACATCATCGATGAAGTTCATATGATGACTACAAGCGCATTCAACGCTCTTTTAAAGACTCTTGAAGAACCACCAGCACACGTAATCTTTATCCTTGCTACAACAGAACCACATAACATTATCCCAACCATTCTTTCACGTTGCCAAAGATATGACTTTACTAAAGTAAGTGATATCGATATCTCTGGAAGACTTGTTACAGTCTTAGACCAAGAAGGAATTCAATATGAAGATGGTGCGATTGACGCTATCGTATCACTCGCTGATGGTGGTATGCGTGATGCTTTATCTATCCTTGATCAAGTTTTAGCGTATTCAGGAAATACACTTAACGAAGAAGATGTATATATGCTTTTCGGTTTAACATCAAAAGCTGATAAGATTGATTTCTTAAAATCACTTGTCCAAGGAAATGCTGCTAGATGCTTAGAACTCATTAATAACTATTTCCAAGGTGGTGTTGATCTTAAGAGATTGAATATCGATTTATTAAATATTCTTAAAGATGTTCTTATCTTAAAGATAACAGATGATGAAAATGAAATGTCTGTTCTCAATGAAAGAGAAGCTGAAGATTTAGGTAAATATTTATCAACTAAAGCTGCTAACGAAATGATTGCAAGCTTGCTTAAAACACAAAGCGAATTTAAGACTGTTGATAATATTAAAACATTATTTGAAATCACTATCCTCAA
>JAKSVY010000043.1 GCA_024413875.1 Bacilli bacterium | reverse complement strand
TTTTTATGAAACTTAATTATTCAACATATTTAACAAAGGTTAAAGGTTGTTTCATCGGTAAAAATATCGGTGGAACTTTAGGTGGCCCTTTTGAAGGTAAGAGAGAACTCTTAAATATCGATGGTTTTACTACTCCAAAAGGTGAACCTTTGCCAAATGATGACTTAGATCTTCAACTTGTTTGGCTTCAAGCTGTTGAAGAAGAAGGTCCTCAACACGTTGATAGTGAAACTCTTGGAGAATATTGGTTAAGTTTCATTACTCCTTTCTGGAATGAATACGGTATCTCTAAGATCAACATGGAAAGAGGAATCAAACCAAGTGTTGCTGGAGATATGGAAAATAATATCTGGAAACACTCTAATGGAGCGTGGATTCGTACAGAAATCTGGGCTACATTATGTCCTGGTGCAGTTGATACTGCTGTAAAGTATGCTATCGAAGATGCATTAGTAGATCATGGAGTAGGAGAAGGAACATATGCAGCAGCATTTGTTGCTGCGCTTGAATCAGCAGCCTTCTTTGAATCAGATATTGAAAAATTAATCGATATTGGTTTAGCAAAAATCTCACCTGAATCTAGACTTCATTCAACAATCAAATTAGTTCGTGAAGAATATTACAAAGGAACTGATTGGAAAGAAGTTAGAAATAAAGTAGTGGAACTCAATAAAGATATTGGAGATGGATGGTTCCAAGCTCCAAATAATATTGCCTTTGTTGTTATTGGACTTCTTTATGGAAAAGGTGATTTCAAAAAATCTATGCTTACTGCAGTTAACTGTGGTGATGATACGGATTGTACCGCTGCAACGGTTGGTTCAATCTTAGGTATTGTCCTTGGTGAGGATGGAATCCCAACTGATTGGAAAGAATATATTGGTGATCGCATTATCACTTGTTCAATTAATAGAGGATGTTCATTTAGATTCTGCAATACAATCACTGATTTAGTAAGAAGAGTATCTCAACAAGTTAAATATTGCTTATTCACAAACATGGATAAAGTTGAACTTGTTGATGGTGAAACTGAAATCTCTGATAAAGAAAGAGAAGCATTCTTGAAAGAATGGTCAAAAGATGATGAAAGAGACGATATCCGCTCACTTAGATATTCTCTTAAGGCAAATACATTCAAAACAAAAACAGGTGTCTTATCAACAATAGTAACTTATGCAAATGGAGTTACTTATAAGGCTGGTGAAACTAAGGAACTTGAAATCATGGCTACTAATAGAATCAAGGCTTATGGTAACCAAGGTCACCAAGTTAAGTTTGAACTTGTTTTACCTGAAGGAGTTACAAGTTCATCAACTTCCAAAGAAGTATATGTTCCATGCTGGACTCCAATGACTATGATGGCATATTCAGAAACAGTGAAGTTTGACGTCACAATGACAAAACCAACATCTTCTGATGTAACAGTATTATTAAAAGTAACTGTCTTACCAAGAAATAAAGAATATTACGTACCAGTTAAATTTTTACAAAAATAAATTATGATTAGCAAAAACAACACAATTATCAAAGTTACTTCTAACGACTTAACAGGCCGTGTTGTTTTTGATGTTCAAACAAATAAAACTATTAGCAATATTTCAGTAACTATCTTATTTAACAACGAAGTCGTCACTAAACTAGAAAGTAAAGATAGTGAATTTATTGTTAACATTAAAAACCCACATCTTTGGAGTGTAAATCACCCAAATCTTTATACCTATGAAATGGTTATCGATTATGGAAATGATAAAGAAACCATTAAAGATAGATTTGGTGTTAGAAAGATTTCCACTAATAAAAAATATGTTTGCATCAATGATATTCCTGTCTTTGTTAAAGGTTATATTAGAGGTGCAGAAGCTCATGACCACAAAAACAACTGTGGTTTAACTGAAGAAGAGTTCTATCGCAAGAACATTAAAACAGCGAAGTCTTTTGGATTTAACCTTGTTAGATTCCACTCAATGATTCCTAGCGATGTATTTTTCAAAGTTGCGGATGAAGAAGGTATTCTTGTTCACATTGAAATGAGACCACCTCATGATATCTACAACAACCTTGAAGAAATGATTAATACAAGAAATGATTTCATTTCTGAAGAGTTTATTTGTAATACAGTTAACTCTTTATATAATCACCCATCATTACTTGTTTATTGTTTAGGCAATGAAATTAAGAACTTATCAAGTTACAGCATCGTTCTTGAAATTGGTGAACATATTAAGCGTTTGGATAACACAAGATTATTCCTTGATACATGCGCGTGGGGAGAAAACTCTCGTCCACTTGTTGATATTGATGTTCAACATATGTCTTACTATTTCCCATTTGGGGTCCACAAAGACATGTATGATGATGTTGAGAATCTTCGTATTGGTGATTTTAACCAAGGTAAAGAAATTAAATTTGATATTCCTTTATTTGCTCACGAAGTATGTCACTATACAGCGTTAAGAGATTTTAAATCACTTAAAGAAAAGTTTAATAAATATGGTGTCACCGCTCCTTGGTGGGTTGATGAAGAATTAAAGATGATCCACGCTAAAGGATTTGATGATGAATATGAAGAAATGTATCATGCATCAAAGAAGTGGCAACTCAACTGTTGGAAGATTGCCTTTGAAGCAATGCGTAATTCAACTCTTCTAGGTGGATTCCATTTCCTTCAATTTGCAGATACAGATAAATATGAAAACTCTAATGGTGTAGTGGATTGCTTCGATGATCCAAATTACATCACTCCAGAAGAATTCCTTAGATTTAATGGTGACATTATCGTAACCGTTAAACTTGATAAATATAACTTCTTAGAAAACGAACAAGTTACTGTTCCGGTTAATGTATCAAGATTTGATGAATTAACTCTTAATAAATGTGATTTAGTTTATAAATTAGTTGGTAAAACATCACTTGAAGGTGTTGTTAAAGATGTTGATGTAAGTAAACATGACCATTATCAAATCTGTTCATTTGATATCAAGCTTCCAAAAGTTGATACTCAAGAAGAATATACATTAAACATTTCTCTCGTTAATGGAGAAGAGGTTGTTACATCAAATAGTTATGTAATCTATGTTTATCCACAAATGAAGTCGATGACTTATGAAGAATTCACTTCAATTAATAAAGATAAAGTAGTGGTAACTAAAGATATCCAAGTTGTATTAGATTCATTAGAAGAAGGAAAGAATGTTTGTCTTGTCTATCGTAGCGAACTTACTCGTCACGTCGCACATAAAGACATGACACTTCCTAAATATGGATTTGAAGCAAGCTGGAATAGATTTAAACCAGTTATCTGGGATAGAGGTACAAACTTCGGTGGAATCTATAACAAAACTATTTTATCTAAACACGGAATTATTAATTCAAACCTAAATAATGGAAGTTATGAATTAATTGAAGATTCTGACAAGATCATATTAGATAATATCCCTGGAAAAGTTACAAATCTTATCAGCGGTATTGATAAATGTAATAGAGATAGATTTGATGCTTATAAAGGATCATTCAATCTCCCTGAATTAATGTATGACCGAACATTAAGAAATTATTCATATATGTTTGAAGTTAAGGTTGGCTCAGGAAAACTTCTTGTAACAGGTCTTAATTTCACTCATCTTGATGAAAATGAAGTTAGTAATGAATGGTTCGCTAAATGCATTGTTGATTACTTAAGTAGTGATGCATTTAATCCAGAACACACTATTTCATTAGAAGACTTAACCAAATACTTAAAACACTCAGCTAAGAATCCTGTTAAGGAAAGAATGATGACCCAATTCTGGGCCCTTGATGACACTCCAGTTGAGACAAAACAATACTGGATTGATTCAAGAGAATACTTAAAAAAGTAAGGAGAATTAAGTTATGAAAAAAGCAAAAATCGTTGCAGCACTTGTTCCATTAATGGTTGTTGGTGCTCTTACAGGTTGTAACAAAAAACTCACTGATAGCACTAAGACACAACTTTATGTTCTTAACTACCAAGGTGGTTATGGTAAGAAGTGGCTTGAAGCCGCAGCTTCTAGATTTGAAGCATTAAATGCTGATAAATCATATGAATCTGGTAAGAAAGGTATTCAAGTTGTTATCAAGGAAGAAAAAACTACTCCTCAAAACGCTAATATCAAATCAAGCAAGAATGAGGTTATCATCTTCGAAAACATGAAGTATGAATCTTTAGTTAACGATAGTGTTTGTGCAGATATTACAAAATACATTACTGAAGCTAACCCATTTGAAACATCAAAAACAATTGAAAGCAAGTTATATGATGATCAAAAGAACTTCTTTAATATGGGTGGTAAATACTATGCAGTTCCTCACTATGTAGGTAGCATGGGCATTGTCTATAACAGAAAAGTCTTTAGAGATAACTTATTCTACTTTGCTGATGACTATGAAGATTACGCAGTTGGTAATGAAGCAAGATTTGCTGCTGATTTAGATCACCTTAGTGTTGGTCCGGATGGAGTAGCAGGTACATATGATGATGGTCTTCCAGTAACATATGAAGAATTCTACGAACTTTGTGACTACATTGATGGTGGCTCTATGACACCACTCATTTGGTTAGGTAAAGGTGACTATAACTACTTAGGTTCAGAAATCGCTGCTATGACAGCTAACTTTGATGGTGCTACTGATTACCGTGCAAACTACACAATGGAGGGTAGTTTTGAAGCAATGGTGTTAAATGCATCAGGTACCGATGTTACTTATGATTCATATGGTAAACCTGTCACTGAAAGAGTAACTGTTCACCCAGAAAAAGTTGGTGGAAAATATGATGGTTATGAAATCCAAAGAAGTGCTTCTAAATATTACGCAATGTCATTTATGGAAAACATTGTTCACCACAAGAGCACATGGGCATATGACCGTTTAAATGATTCACTTTTACATACAGATGCTCAAAGATATTTCATTAAATCTCAATTCGGTACACTTCCTTCAAATAAGGACGCAAAGAAGAATAGACCTATTGCGATGATTTTTGAAGGTAACTGGTGGGAATCAGAAGCTAGTGAAGTATTCTCAACATTAACAGATGCTCAAAAAGCAGAACTCGATTATGGTTGGATGCCACTTCCTAGATCAGAATTCGCTACAAGTACAAGACCTACAACATTATCTGATCTTGATGCAATGATGTTTGTTAAAGCAGGACTTTCAGAAATGAAGACCGATTTAGCAGCAACATTTATTCAATATTTAAATACAGATGAAGCTTTAGTTGAATTCACAACAACTACATCTGCTATTAAAGCTCTCAAATACGATATCGGTGAAAAGAGAGAAGAATTAACAAGCTTTGGTAAAGCATTCTGGGATTACTATCACACATCAGATGTTATTTTCCCTAACAGCCACAACCAACAATTTGTTAAAGCATTAAGCGATCAACAATTATCTAGACGTTATTTCACAAATGAAAGAATGTCATGGCCTTCAGAAGAATTTGAATCAAATCCATCTGAAACAGCAGGCACATATCTTGCAAAGATGTACAAATACTACAAAGACAGCATTTGGAGCTTATTATAATCAATGGCTAAATACAGAAAGAAAAGATTAACAGCATCAAGCAAAAAGGATTTGGGTTTCCAACTCATCCTTTTGGCATGGCCTGTTTTCCAATTCCTTCTTTTCTATATCTACGTTAATATCAACTCGGTTAAGTTAGCATTTAACTTCGATAAAGAAGTAGGCAATCCTTTTGTATATTTCGCAAGTGCATTTAATATTGATTATCTTAAAGGCGCATTAACTTCGGTTGCACTTTGGGCAATCTGCTCAGCAATTTCAATCCCACTTGCTTTGATATTCGCATATTACATTTATAAGAAATTCTTTGGTAGTAAGTTCTTTAGATTCATGCTCTTCTTACCATCAATTATTTCTGCGACTGTATTAATTGTTATCTTTAAGAAGTTCACTGATATTGATTTCCTTGTCATCATGCATGATGTATTTAAGGTTGCAGATCCAGTATCAATTACTAGTGATAAGAGCCCATACGCCTATGTTGTGGTTATTGGTTTTTATCTCTTTGTTAACTTTGGCACAACAACCCTCATTTACTCAAACAAGATGTCAGAAATCCCAGTAGAGGTTAGTGAAGCTGCTAGACTTGATGGTGTTAATCAAATTCAAGAATTCTTCCACATTGCTCTTCCAGGAGTATGGCCAACCCTTTCAACATTTATTGTTACTGGTATCGCCACAATGTTTACTAACCAATATTGTTTATTCACCTTCTTCTCATCTAACTTAGGTAAATTAGGTACAGGTCCTCTTGGATATATCATTTATAACAATGTTCAAGGTTCCTTCCTTTCTGGATATGACTCAGCATCTATTGTCTTCCATAAGATGGCAGCATTAGGTCTTTTAGCAACACTTGTCATTATCCCATTAGTATTCGGTGCTAAATACCTTCTCAAGAAGGTTGGCCCAAGCGAGGCATAGTTATGAAGAAAAGCAAACCTATCAAACTAGTCTCTAATAAATTAAGAACAAATAAATTATCAGTTTCTTCGATAATTATTTTAGTGATTCTTTGTGTGTACACAATTGCACTTGTCGCTCTTATTGGCTGGGCATTTATGGTTGCCCTTCAAACAAAGGACTTAGATGTATTTGATGCTGCAAATGGTACATATTATCAAATGCCAGCACACTTTGAACTTCACTTTGCTGAAGTATTTGAAAAGCTTAGACTTCCAGGCTTAGAAGATGAAGCTGAACAATATTTCATCGACATCTTAGGTAACTCACTTATCTATTCAATCTTAAGTGCGTTCTTAAAAACTTTAGTTCCAACCATCACTGCGTATGCATGTGCTAGATATGAATTCAAAACAAGTAAGGTTGTTTATACAGCAATCTTAGTTGCTATGATTGTTCCAATCGTTGGTTCTATGCCTTCAGAACTTAACTTAGCCAACTCATTTAGAATCGGTGAATATTCATTAATTATTGATAACGTTATTGGTACATCACTTTTAAAAGCAAGTATGACCGGACTTTATTTCTTTGTTATGTATTCAGCATTTGAATCGATGCCTAACGGTTATTTTGAAGCCGCTAAAATTGATGGGGCAAACAACTGGCAAATTATGTTTAAAGTTGCTCTTCCATTAATCAAAAACTTATTCTTAACAATCTTTATTATTTACTTTGTTGAATTCTGGAACGATTATCAAACCCCAATGGTTTATTTAAATCACCGCCCAACACTCGGATACGCTATGTGGAGATTAACATTTGGTAGTGCTGGCGATACAGCATTAGCTAACCCTGTTTTATCAATGACCACAGTTATTATGTGTGCTCTTCCTGTTGTTACTTTATTTGCTATCTTCAAAGATAAGTTTATGGGTAACCTCACTATGGGTGGCATTAAAGGATAGGAGGTAATTTATGAAAAAGAAACTAACTCCATTAATTCTTGCTAGTGCAGGACTCGTTTTTGGACTTTCATCTTGTAACGCTAATATCGAAAACGCTATCGGTGTTAAAGCTGATGGATGGTCTACTTTTACACTTCAAGATATTTCTTTTGGTGACGTTGTTGATCTTCCTTCATTAACTTATACAGCTGGTGGAAAAACATATAATTCATCATTAGTTGTGACATTCCCAGATGGTACTGAACAAATGGGTAATAAGGTTACATTTAATCAAGCTGGTGAATATTTAGCAACATTCACAGTTAATGTTGAAGGTTCTATTTATTGTAAAGAAGAAAAATTCTTTATTAATTACCCACAACTATATGTTGGAAACCCAGAAAAGAGTTCAATTAGATATATTGATGCTTCTCATTTAGGAGAAATTAATTCTCAAAGAGAAGGTGCTTTAGTTTCTTTGGCATTTGGTGATACATTAAACTTCTCAAGACCATTTAGTCTTTCTGAATTAACAAGTGATAATGTCTTACTAAGATGTTTTGTTGTCCCATCAACACACCTTTCACCTGATTTTGGTATTATGACATTTACCTTAGCAAGCGTAGATGATCCATCTAACTTTGTTAAGATTAGATATTATAGCCACGTTGAAACTAACTCAAATGGCTCAGTTTCACATAGCTCATCAGTTATGGCAAGAAGTGATTTAGTGGGTTCTTATGCGGGAATTCACCAATCACAAGGTTTACACACTAACGATAACTACGGAACATGGTCTGGTTGTACATTCGATGGTTATGTTCAACCATCTTATAAATCAGAATTCTATGATACATGTTCAATGGTTATTGGATTTGATAATGAAACAAAAGCAGTTTACGGAACTGGTTTTGGCATGGGTAAAACATTAGATAAGGTTCTTGATCTTGATGATCCAACACAAGTTTTAAAGACTTGGGCAGGATTTACAAGTGATAGAGTATCTTTATCAATCACATGTGACTCATACACCAACTCAACTGCTAACTTTGTTATTACTGATTTATTTGGTTGTGAGAAGAGTGAAACCAAAAATGAATTAAGAGATAACATCTTTGTTGATGATGAAGCACCAACAATTACTCTTGATGATAAATATCAAACACTTCCTAATGGTGCACTTGGTTATCATTATCCAATTCCAGCTGCATCAGCATATGATTCAATTTCAAAAGAATGCCCAGTAACTTCTGAAGTATTCTTTAATTACTTTGATAAAGCAAATATGACAAAAGTCAAAGTCACTAATGGATATTTTGATTTAGAAAAAGCTGGTGTTTACACAATTTTATATACCGCTAAAGATAGAGCAGGCAATGTTTCAACCCTTGCTAAATCTGTTAACGTATTAAATTCAATTTCAAAGCCTTCATTTACTTTACCTACTCATGATACATCACTTCCAGTTGGTAGTTTTGTACAAGTGAATAGAGAACTTGAAATGACTGGTGGTGCAGGAGATAAAACATTAAAGGTTTATTATTCTGACGCTAGTGGAGCAAGAAAAGAAGTAATAGGTGATGGTTTTAGAATTGAAAAATTAGAAGACTACACAGTCTACTATGAAGCAACTGATATTATTGGTCAAACAACAACTCTTCAATATAAAATTACAGTCACTAATATGACTTCACCAATCCTTGAAAATGAAGTATCTATGCCAGCATATCTTATTTCTAAAGGATTTTATGAAGTACCTAATGCATATGCATACACATATGAAAATGGTGCGTTAGTTAAGAACCCAGTTTCTCTTGAATTAACTGATTCTAATGGCACTAATACATTTGCATCAGGCAAGGAATATCAACCTATTGTTACTGATAGTGGTGATAAGGCTACATTAAAAGTTAAACTTGGTGACGCTACTTTACAAACTAATGAAGTAACAGTTATTAAATCAACTGGTAAAGACGGAAAAGAAAATAACCTCAACCTTGATAACTATTTTGTTTCAAATGGTTGTGAAAAAATGCTTCGTCCTAACCAAACAGTTTTCCCAAACGATGAAGTAAAAGGAATGTATCTTAAAGCCACCTCTACAAGCGGATTTGGCTATGATTTCGCTAACTCATTACTTGGTAACAACTTCTCAATTACAGTATCTGATATTAAAAACGCTAAAGCAGGTACTAGAGTTAAATTCATTTTAAGTGATTATTATGACGCAAACACTAAAGTTTCAGCATCACTTTACTATGATGGAACATCTACTTATTTCGAAGTAAATGATCAAAGAGTCAAACTCCTTGATAACAATATGAATAGAACCGATTCATTCTATTTAACATTTGATGGAACATCATTCAATGCTTGTTATGACAATGTTTTACCAGTCACTACAATGGAAAACGGTAAGGCATTTAAAGGATTTAGCTCATATAAAGCTAACTTTCGAATGGAAGTTAGTGGTGGAACTTCTTCAACCAATTTAGTCGTTAATGACTTATGTGGTTATATCTTCTCAAGCACATCCGCAAGAGATAGAACATCTCCAATGATCTATTCACCAACTGAAATGGGTGGTACAAGAAAAGTTGGAGAAAACTACATTACATCACCTTCATATTCATGTGATGTTCTTTCACCAAACGTAATCTTTACATTAACTGTTAAAGATTCAAAAGATCAACCAGTTAAAGATGTTAACGGATTATCACTTAAAGATGTTGATCCAACTAAGTCTTATGAATTTAAGTTAGATCACTATGATGTCTTCTCAATTGAACTTACAACAAAAGAAGATTCAAGATTCCTTTCATCTCCAAATACATACACAACATCAAGATATATCCATGTTTATGATGATGTAAAACCAACAATTACAATGAAAGAAACTCTTCCTAGTGAAGTTAAGGTTGGTTCAACTGTTAGATTCCCTAACTTTACATTCTCTGATAACATCACTTCAAACGATAATTTAATTCTTCAAAGAGTGTATATTGATCCAAATGGAAGATATCACTATCTTTCAGCAAGTGAAAATTCAATTACCTTCTCTATGGTTGGTAAATATAAAGTAATGATTCACGTTTATGATGAAGCAGGTAATATTGCTTCAGTTTACATGAATGTGAACGTAGTGAAATAGGAGGATAAGACAATGAAGAAAAGTAGAATTGCTACATTATTATCAGTTATCTCAGCATCTTTATTAGCCTCTTGTACAAACACATCTAGTTCAGTAACACCTGAAGAAGAAACTAAGAAAGTTGAAATCGCAGGCGCTGTTCACGAAGTAAAAGTTACTGACCGTCCTGATAGAAAATTCATCAATTCAGAAGGTAGTATTAAATCAACGGATTATAAGATTATCTTTGATTCAAAGAATGACTCTACAACAAGAGCGGCAGCTTATATTTCATCAAACCTTTTTAATGCGACTGGTGCAGAATTTGTTATGGAAAGTGAAGACTCATTCTTCGCTCATGGTGGAACTGTTTCAGGAACAACAAAAGTAATCATCGTTGGTTGTGATGATTTATTTGAAAGCGCTGGTCTTACATATCCAGAAAAGACACGTGTTTCTGGTGGATATTACATTAAGAACATTCGTAATGCTTATTACATCCAATCAGATAACGCATATGGTTATCAATTGGGTTCACTTTCATTCTTAAAATACGCAGCGGGATTTGACTTTGTTAGTGAGGACACAATCACTTATAGTGAAAATGAAATTTCAACAATCCCTGATATGGAAATTGTTGAATGTTCAGACTTTGAACTTAATACACCTGTTAACGCATTTACATCAAACACAAGATATGGTCTTGGCTATATGATGCAATATCCATTCATGCTCCCAAAAAGAGATGATGGAAGAACAGGCATTGTATGGCATAACATTTTTGACTACGTTCCTACAGCAGAGTTTATTGATGCACACCCAGAATGGTATTCAACAGGTGCTCACACTCAACTTTGTTATAGTGCGCGTGGTAACAAGACCGAATATAAGGCAATGGTTGAACAAGTAGCAAAAGTTGTTAATAACACTGTTGATGCTAACCCAGATAGAATCTTACTTAACATTACATCTAACGATATTGGTACCGCTTGTGAATGCGATGAATGTATTAGACTCAAACAACAAGATGGTGCCTATTCTGGTCAAGTCATTCGTTTTATGAATGATGTCGATAACATTATGCAAGCTCACTTGCGTGAAGTTGCTGCTCAAACAAATACACCTAAGAGAACAGTTCACTTACAATTCTTCTCTTATTTAGCATATCAAGATGCACCTAAGGTATCTCCTGAAGAAGATCCTACACTTAAGTGTAATGATGAATTAATGGTCTGTATTGCTCCATTACACGCAAACTTCACAAAGACATTTGAAGATGAAGTTAATGAAGACTACGCAAGATCATTTATTGAATGGAATAAATATGTTAAGAATATTGCTTCATGGCTTTATTCAACAAACTACCATCACTATATGTATCCATATAATACATACACAACAATGATGGATATTTATCGTTTCTGCCGTCAATACGGGGCTAAACTCATGCTTGATGAAGGTCAAAGATTCTCAGCAAACATCCCTTGCTTTGCAAGATTAAAAGAATATTTATCTGCTAAAGCAATGTTTGATGTAACTTCTTCATGTGGTTATTACACAGACAAGTGGTTTAAAGATTACTTCTTAGAAGCTGAACCATTAATGCGCGAATACTTTGAAGAATTAGTTGGTTGGGAAACAAGACTTGAAAACGATCCATCAACTGGTTTGGGTGGTGGTGTCTATGAAGAAATCGGTTCTACCGCTTCTTTCTGGCCAAAACAATTATTACTTAACTGGATTGATAAGATGGATGAAGCTGCTAGAGCAGTTGAAAAATATTCCGCAACTAATAATGCTTTATATAAAGTGTTAATCAAACACATTAACATCGAAAGAATGTTCCCTATGTTTGTTTTATGTGATAAACACGCTGATTCAT
>JAKSVY010000042.1 GCA_024413875.1 Bacilli bacterium | reverse complement strand
ATAAAGAAACAATGTTTATTGTTGGTAATGGTGAAATTGATGCTCACTCATTCTCATATGAAGTTGCTCAAGATTACACATTAACTGATAACGATAATGGTGAAGTTCAATATAGATTCTTCTCTTGCTGTTATTTCGATGCAACTATTAGAAAAGCATTCGATAACCCACGTTATCCACTTGATTCAGTACAATTCCACATCTACATTATGCCAATGCAATTATTGGTCTCAAATGCTAGATATTATCCAACTGATTCAGTCTCACTTAATACACAAGGAAACCCTGGTTATACATGTTCAATTGAAGGTCAAACTTTCCAAACAGGTGTATCTCCAGTATTTATGATGAGTAGTGGTTATAAACTCTTAAAGAATCCTGATTACAAGAATTTTGTTACAAGAACTTATTACTACACTGATGAAAACTATCAAAATTCACCAGACTGGTCACAATTTAAAACAGAATACGAAATCTTAGTAAGAGCAAACCGTCAAGGTCTTAACTTATTCTTACAAGCATTCATGAACTTATTCTGTGTTACTATTTGGATTACAATCGCGTTCTATTCTCAATCACACCAAGGTGAAAACCAATTAGGCATGATGGGAACTGGTTTATTCGCAGGTATCTCTTCAATCCTTGTTGGATTATCAATGGTATCAGATGCCGGTATTATCTCGATGATCACAATGATTAATATCTTCACATTAGCGGTCATTCTTATCATGACAGCAAACTGTATTGAAGCTCGCACATATCAAGTTAAAGAAGATCTTGTTGGCCAAGCATTCAATGGTATTAAGATGAGAATTATGTTCTATATCTTACTTGTTTGTACATTAATCATGTTTATTGGCTTACCAATCTGCGGTTATATTTGGTTCTTATAAAACCATAGAAACTAGGACGATGTTAAAAAAGACATCGTCCTTTTCTTTTGTAATTACTACCTATTTAATGTAAATGTTTCTATAATAATTACACTTATGGTTCTTAAATTATTCAATTACGTATATTGGATTGCACCTCTTGTAGTGGGGGGTATTGCTGTTGGGCTATATTTCTTACTTAGAAATAAGAAAGATTATGTTTTCAACATTGTTATTGGAGCAATCATGGGATTAAACATCTTCCAACATTTATGTAAGAGTTTTGTTTGGGAAGGTGCGCCTTTCACATTATCACTTAATAACACAGCCTATAATGTATGTGCATTACTCATCCTTTTATCGCCAGTGCTATATTTTGTTAAATGGAAACCACTTAACCAATATATTTGTTTATTGGGTTCAATCGCGGGAATGGGGGCAATCCTTGTTCCTTATTGGTATTTTAATAAAGATATTTTAACTTTGGATTATTTGAGATTTGTTGTGTGCCATGGATTCTTATTTTTAAGTTCATTCTTACCTTTACTATGCAAGAAGGTTAAAGTTGAATTTAAAAACTTCCATTTAATAGGAACGTTCTTTTTAACTGGATTATGCATTATTGCCCTTAATGTTTGCTTAATTGGTATCGCTAACGGGCAAAATGGATTAGATGCTATTAAAGCATCAAATGCATTTATGATGGCAGGACCAAGAGATAGTGAATTGATTATTAAAGTATGTACTGCAATTACTCCAAAATTTATGCGCTGGATACCAATCGTTTGGTATGCTCTTCCACTTTATATAGGAATTACTGTTATTTCGTTTATCGTATTAATGCTTTTGGATAGAACAGGATTTAAAACATACTTCCCAAGATTTAAAAAAAGAGCAAGGAATTAAATCCTTACTCTAAAGTCATTTCTACAATTAGGGCAGCACACACCGTGTTTGCCTTTTTTATTTGGAAGTCTAATCTTTTTAGAACAATTAGGGCAGATAGCGATAACGTGTTCCTTATCATCTTTAATCTTTTTAACTCTTACTGTCTTAACCTTTACCGGTTTAGCGCGAACAATATGCCTATAACCAAACTTCTTTTTTAGAAGCATCACTAATTCATAAACTAAGAAGAATAAGACAAACGATCCACCTATTGCTAAAAGATAAACAAAGACAGGGAACTTAGTAAAAATAGCAGAGAACATAATAAGCGCTCCGATAGCTAAGCTTATCTTAGTGATAATTGACATCTTATTAACTCTTTTAAGAGCGGACATGTAATCTTCGAATTCCATGCCCATATTCTATCTAATCTAAAAATAAATTCAAAACAATAAATGAAAAAACTCCCTTTTACAAGGGAGCTGTTATAGGCGTTTGCACTAAGGGGGGCTTAGAAAAATGCCAAATAACCAGATGAGTGTTACATAGTAACAAGTTAATTGTATATGCTACACATAATAATATCAAGTGAAACTCGACATATTTTTACAAAAGTGTCTATTTAATAGTCTTACTACGTAAAATAAACGATTTAAGGCGTTATTTTTAAAAGAGTAATAAAAATATAGTGAAGCATAAATAAACGTTTTATAAGTTAGTATTAGCGTGATTTTAAGTGATTTATAAACTAATCCACATATGAAAAATAGGACCACCGAAGTAGTCCTATTAATCAATTGATGTAATTTATTATTTGTTGTGTTTACTGATTATTTTGTTCCTGTAGAACCGAATCCACCAGCGCCTCTATCTGTGCTAGAAAGATCGTCAACTTCTTCAAAATCTGCTTGGTAATATGGAGCGATAACCAATTGAGCAACTCTTTCTTTTGCGTCGATTGTTTGTGCTTCATCTGAATGGTTGTGAAGGGCAACAATGATTTCTCCACGATAGTCAGCATCGATAACACCGACTTTATTAGCTGGTGCTAAATGCCTTTTAGTAGCAAGACCGCTTCTTGCATAGACAAGGCCAACCATGTTTTCAGGAAGTTCCATTGCAATACCAGTAGGAACCTTAACTGTTGAATGCGGTGCGATAACCATTGGTTCTTCTAAGCAAGCGTATAAGTCACATCCAGCTGCGAATGTACTTCCATATGTTGGGATAGTTGCGTTTTCATTTAACTTTTTGATTCTTACTTTCATAGTCTTACCTCTTTAATTCTCTAATAACTATTTTATTTTGTTTTAAGCTTTCTTGCACATCAATTGTTCTTTGATTGCTAGAACCTTTAAACATAAGCATTAAATTCTTTTGTGCTTCAATGAATTCTCCATCGACAATTACATCGAAACAATTGAGCAATTCCTGAGTGTATTCAGTGCGTTGTTTCCCACCTTCAAGAAGTTCTTCATATAAAT
This sequence comes from Bacilli bacterium, assembly GCA_024413875.1. The sequence goes on along the minus strand of JAKSVY010000042.1, from coordinate 9,981 downwards.
ATCCAGTAAAACACCAGATAGATTTATTAGGATAAACTTCATGAACTCTTTTAACAAAGTTAACAAGTCCTTCTTGATTAACTTTTTCCATTGGCTCACCACCTAATAATGTTAATCCTTTAACATAATCAGGTTCCATTGATCTAACAATTTCATCTTCAACCTCTTTAGTGAATTCTTCACCATGATTGAAGTCCCAAGTTTCTTGGTTAAAACATCCTTTGCAATGGTGTGTACAACCCGAGACAAAAAGAGTAGTGCGGACACCTGGTCCATTAGCAATATCGAAATATTTAATTGCGGAATATTTCATTATAAGTGGAGGACTCTTTCCTTAATTTCTTGAGTTCTTCCTTGGTTCCAGAAGTTAGAACCAATATAACCACAAGTACGTCTTGCAACGTTTAATTTAGATTGATCTCTATTACCGCAGTTAGGGCATTCCCAAATGAGTTTGCTTTCTTCTTCAATAATTTGAATTTCTCCATCAAAACCACAGCATTGGCAATAGTCTGACTTAGTATTTAATTCAGCGTACATGATGTTATCATAGATAAATGCCATAACATCTAAGACAGCTTCAATGTTGTTTTGCATATTAGGAACTTCAATATATGAGATAGCGCCTCCAGGAGAAAGCTTTTGGAATTTAGATTCAACAGCTAACTTTGTGAATGCATCAACTTGTTCTGTAACGTGAATATGGTATGAGTTAGTAACATATTGTTTATCAGAAATTCCTGGAATAACACCAAATCTCTTTTGAAGAGCTTTAGCAAACTTATATGTTGTTGATTCAAGTGGTGTGCCATATAAAGAGTAATCCATATTTTCAGCCTTTTTCCACTTAGCAGTGTAGTCATTAAGTTTTTGCATAATTTCAAGGCCTAATGCTTCACCTTCTGGTTCAGTTAACTTGTGACCATTTAAGGCTAAAACAGTTTCCCAAAGACCAGCGTAACCTAAAGAGATTGTTGAATAACCTCCATAGAGTAATTTATCAATAGTTTCACCTTTTTGAAGTCTTGCTAAAGCGCCATATTGCCAAAGAATTGGAGCAACATCTGATTTAGTGCCAACAAGTCTTTCGTGACGACACTTTAATGCCTTGTGGCATAATTCCATTCTTTCATCGAATACTTTCCAGAAAGAACGCATATTTTTTTCATGAACTTCACCCTTAGCAGATAAAGCGATATCAATTAAGTTGACTGTAACAACACCTTGGTTAAATCTACCATAATACTTTGGTTGATTTGTTACTGGATCAACATATGGTGTTAAAAATGATCTACAACCCATACATGTGTAGCAGTGGCCTTCACCATTTTTATCAACCTTGTTTTGGAGCATAATCTTTTCAGAGATATAGTCAGGGACCATTCTCTTAGCTGTACATTTAGCAGCGAGTTCTGTTAAATAGTAATACTTACTATCTTTCTTAACGTTATCTTCTTCAAGAACATAGATTAACTTAGGGAATGCTGGTGTAACCCAAACGCCCTTTTCGTTTTTAACACCTTGCATTCTTTCTTCAAGAACTTCACGAATCATAATAGCTAAGTCAGCTTTTTCAGCTTCGCTTCTAGCTTCATTTAAATACATAAAGACTGTAACGAATGGAGCTTGTCCATTTGTAGTCATTAATGTAACGACTTGGTATTGAATTGTTTGAATACCTTTTCTAATTTCTTTTCTAAGTCTATTTTCAACAATATCATGGAATGCTTGTTCAGAAACAGTAGTGTTTGCTAAAGCAAGTTCTTCTTTTAAGTCTGCAGTGATTTTATCTCTTGAAACTTGTACGAATGGTGCAAGGTGAGTTAATGAAATAGATTGACCACCATATTGAGAAGACGCAACTTGCGCAATGATTTGAGTAGCAATGTTACATGCAGTAGAGAATGATCTTGGCTTTTCAATTAATGTACCTGAAATAACTGTTCCGTTTTGGAGCATATCTTCAAGGTTAACAAGGTCACAGTTATGGATGTGTTGAGCGTAGTAGTCCATATCATGGAAGTGAATAAGACCTTTTGAGTGAGCTTCAACAACATCTTGTGGAAGTAAAATACGTTTTGCTAAGTCTTTTGAAACTTCGCCTGCCATATAGTCTCTTTGAACAGAGTTAACGATAGGGTTCTTGTTTGAGTTTTCTTGCTTAACATCTTCATTAGCACATTCAATTAATGAAAGGATTTGGCTATCAGTACTGTTAGCCTTTCTTGCTAATGCACGAACATATCTATATGTAATGTAGTTTTTAGCGACAACGAAAGCACCAATCTTCATGATTTCGTTTTCAACCATATCTTGGATTTCTTCAACAGTTGAAGATCTCTTTCTTGATAATAATTTAGTTTCAACTGCCTTAACTACTTCAGCAATTTGTTCATCTGATAATCTTTTGTTCTCAATTGTGTTAGCGTTAGCTTTTTCAATAGCAGCTTTTATCTTTCCAATATCGAACTTAACTTCTTTTCCACTACGTTTGATAACTTTCATAACTAATTCTCCTTGTTCAATTTTTAATCATAAAAATTGCATTCTATTATTTCTCGGTTTCAAAATTAAGATTTTAATTCTTAGTAACTTGAGAGTTTTTAACTCTTAATGTTTAAAATCATATCAAAGTTAATATATTAATTAAAGAAAAATACATTTATTTTTTAGTTAACAAGATTAAGTGTTATTTTAATCACAAAACTATCACATTTTTTAGCACGAAAATAAGTAAAATTGTGTTGTAATCATTCACCAATAAATAATAAAATTAACTCAACCATTATGAATAATGAAGTATTAAATCAATATAAAAAGCAACGCTTAATCAAGTTTGTAATCATTCTTTCTTTTGTTGTTGCAGTTTTATTATTCGCTTTTATTTCTTTGTTTGTTGGATACTCAAAGTTAGGATTTGTTGATGCTTTCAAAGGCTTATTTGGAGTAGGTGATGACAAGTTTATCCTTATTGTAAGACAAATTAGACTTCCAAGAGTGTTAACCGCAATCCTTGCTGGAGCAGGTTTAGCTTTATCTGGTTGTATTATGCAATCAATCTTAAAAAATCCAATGGCATCTCCTTCAACACTTGGTGTAAGCAACGCCGCAGTATTTGGCGCAAACTTTGCGATTGTGATTCTAGGTGGTGGTGTTTTAGGTGCCGGATCAAAAATCACAATTAACAATCCATATTTAGTCACTTCATTTGCCTTTATCTTTTCATTAATATCAATAGCGTTGATACTTCTTTTATCAAAGATAAAGCATTTCTCTAATACTACAGTTGTTTTAGCGGGTTTAGCAGTAGGAACAATCTTTACTGCTTTAACAACATTAATCCAATATTTTTCAAGTGACACTCAATTATCAAGTTCTGTTTATTGGACATTTGGTAATTTAAGTAGAGCAACATATAGAGAAATCTTAGTGTTAACAATAGTCATCTTTATTTCCTTTATCCTCTTTTATTTATTTAGTTGGAAATACAATGCTTTAAGTGGTGGAACCGAACTTGCTAAATCACTTGGAATTCGTGTTGAAGTATTAACATGTATTTCATTGTTAATTGCATCATTGATAACCGCTTTATGTGTTTCATTTTTAGGGGTTATTGGTTTTGTGGGACTTGCCGCTCCACAAATAATGAAAAGAGTAATTGGAAATGACCATAGATACTTAATTCCATCAAGTATGTTATGCGGCTCTCTTTTACTTTTAATCGCTGATATTTTATCTAGAGTAGTAATGAATGGAATTACCCTTCCTGTAGGAGCAATTACATCTATTTTTGGTGGACCATTATTCATCTATATCTTATTAAGTTCGAAGGAGAAAAAGTTATGATAGAAATTAAAAACTTATCCTTCGCTTATTCAAAGAATAAAAAAGTATTGAATAATGTAAATATCTCTATTAAAGAAGGCGAATTTGCCATTCTTTTAGGCCCTAACGGAAATGGTAAAACAACCTTATTAAAATGCATTGATAATTTACTTAGTTATAAGCAAGGAAATATATCTATTAATAATAAGGATATAAAGGAATATAGAAGACGTGATTTAGCAAAGCTTATTGGATATGTCCCACAAATTCTTGAATTCTCTGATATGTCAGTTTTTGATACAATTTTATTAGGGAGAATCCCATATATCACATTTGATGCTTCAAAAGAAGATTATGAGATTGTGAATAACTTAATCAATAAATTCCATCTTAATGATATTGCGTTAAAAAACGTTAATGATTTATCAGGTGGAGAAAGACAAAAAGTCGCAATTGCAAGGCTACTAGCAGGTAACACAAAAATCATTCTATTTGATGAACCAACTTCAAATCTTGATGTTAAAAATCAACTTGAAGCAATGAACTTAATTAAAGAGATATCAAAAGAACAAAATATTACAACAATTGTTACAACTCATGATATCAATTTAGCACTTCGTTATGGCACCAACTTCATTCTAATGAAGAATGGTGAAATTGCATCTAGTGGTGATAAATCAATCATCAACCCACAAACATTAAAAACCATCTTCGATATTGATGTCGATATCGTAAATATTAATGACCAAGACATAGTAGTGTATAAGGATTAAAAATATGAAAAAAACTTTATTATTTATCAGTGTTCTAACTATCTCATCTTTAACTGGATGTAAATCAAATTCAACTCCAACAACAGATGACACAACCCCTTTTACCCCAATTACTTTAACCGATATGCTTGGAAGAGAAGTTCATATCGATAAAAAAGTAGATAAGGTAGTCTGCATTGGTGCAGGTGCTTTACGTTTATATTCATATGTTGGAGATACTTCAAAACTATGTGGTATCGAAGATGTTGAACGCCAAAGAGTAAATAGTGTGTCTCTTAGACCATATCAACTCGCGAATGAATATATATTTAAATCACTTCCATCATGTGGACTTGGTGGACCTGCTAACCAAACACCAGAACCAGAAAAAATTATTGAATGTGATCCGGATTTAATTGTGTCTTTATACACTGCAAGTGCTGAAGATATGGATACATTGTCTAGACAAACTGGTAAACCAGTATTAACTCTTTCTTATGGCGCAAACGACCCATTCGCAGAACGCGTAATGAATTCAATTACCTTATTAGGTAAAGCATTAGGAAGAGAAGAAAGAGCTGCTGAAGTTAATGGCTACTTAACTTCTTACAAAGAGGATTTATATAACCGCACAAAAGATATTAAAGAAGAAGATAAACCATCAGCCTATTTAGCGTGTAACTCATTCTATGGAGTTCATGGCTTTACATCGACATGCGCAAACTATTCAGTATTTAACGCAACAAACATTAAAAATGCTGCTGCTAATTTAGTTGATAAGGTAACACCTGCAATGGTGGATATTAATCTTGAAGACTTATTAATTGAAGATCCTGATTATATCTTTATTGATTGTGGTGGACTTAGCACCCTTAAAACAGAATATGCTGTTCCAGCAAATAAAACAAAATACGATACATTAACAGCGTTTAAAAACGGAAAAGTTTATCTTCAAATGCCATTTAATGCATATTACACAAATATCGAACTCGCTATTTGTACAGCCTACTTTGATGCAAGTGTAGTGTATCCAGAACAATTTGATGATATTGTTCTTCCTATGAAATATGATGAAATCCTTACAAATTTCGTTGCAAAAAACGTTTATCCTGATATTTGTAACGAGATGTATGGTGGATATATTAGAATCACCGACATTAATGCTTTCTTAACAAAATAAAAAGAAAAGTTAAATAGTTAACAAAGTTTACTATATTAACTCTTTAAAAAATCTCCTAAAGTGCTATCATTTTAAAGTAATAAGCACAAACTTCTTATTACGTATGTAATTTGAAATAGGAGATTTTTTTATGGGAACATTAGCAATCGAAGGAATGCAATGGGGCGATGAAGGTAAGGGTAAGATTACCGACTTTTACGCTGCAAAGGCTGACATTGTTGTCAGATCACAAGGTGGAAATAATGCTGGACACTCAATTCAACACAACGGAGTTCGTTATGCATTAAGACTTCTTCCATCAGGAATTTTAAATGAAAACGTCGTTAACGTATTAGCAGATGGAATGGTTGTCAATCCAGAATGTTTAATTGGAGAACTTGAAAATCTCGCTAATAAAGGTATTTATAAATACAATTTAGTTATCTCTACAAGAGCAACAGTTCTTTTACCTTATCACGTTGAAATCGATAAGGCTCGTGAACTTGCTTTAGGAGCTAACAAGATTGGTACAACAAAGAATGGTATTGGACCATGCTATGAAGATAAGGCTGCTCGTTTATCAATTAGAATGGGTGACTTATTAGATTTAGAATCTCTTAAAAAGAGAGTCTACGCTGTCGTTCCACTAAAGAACCTTGAAATCAAGGCTTATGGTGGTACACCAGTTTCAGAAGAAGAAGTATATAACTTATTAGTTAAATGCGCTGAAGTATTAAAAGATAGAATCATTGATACAACAGTCTTCTTAAGAAAAGCTTATAAAGAAGGTAAGAAGATTTTATTTGAAGGTGCTCAAGGTGCTATGCTTTGCCTTAACTATGGAACATTCCCATACGTTACATCTTCAAGTCCACTTGTAACTGCTATTCCAAATAACACAGGTTTACCATTAACAGCAGTTAACCAAGTATTAGGTATTATGAAAGCTTACTCTACAAGAGTAGGAGAAGGACCATTCCCTTCAGAATTTGATGATGAAGACGCTCACAATATTCGTGAAAAAGGTCATGAATATGGAACAGTTACAAAACGTCCACGTAGAGTCGGATGGTTAGATATTCCTCAATTAAAGTATGTCAAGGAAATCTCTGGTATTACATCTATCGCTATTATGCTCTTAGACGTCTTATCAGCTGTTAAAGAAATTAAGATTGTTACAAAGTATTTCATTGATGGTAAGGAAATTGATTATGTTCCATCAACAGTCACTGAACTTGCTAAAGTAACTACTGAATCAATCACTCTCCCATCATGGGAAGAAGATATTTCAGATTGTAAGTCATATGATGCTTTACCAGAAAACTGCCGTAAGTACATTGAAAAGATCGAAGAATTACTCGAATGCTCAATTGACATTATCTCAGTTTCTCCAGAAGCAGACGCTACAATCATTAGAAAGGAAATTTTCTAATAATGATTGAACGCTATTTACCAAAGAAAATGAAAACACTTTTCTCTGATGAAGAGCGTTTTCAAGCATATTTAGATGTTGAAATTGCGGTTGATGAGGCTTGGTGTGAATTAGGTATCATCCCACAAGAAGACATCGATAAAATCAAAGCCAATGCTAAAGTAGACGTTAATAGAATTAACGAATTAGAATTAATCACAAAACATGACGTAGTCGCATTTACTCGTCAAATCTCTGAAACACTTGGAGAAGAAAAGCGTTGGATTCACTATGGACTTACATCTACTGATGTAGTCGATACTGCTTTATCTCTTCTTTATAAGAAGGCTAATGACATCATTAAGGAAGATATCTTAAATCTTATTTCTAAGGTTAAAGATAAGGCTCTTGAATACAAATATACTCCATGTATTGGTAGAACCCATGGTATGCACGGAGAAGTTATTTCTTTCGGTGTTAAGTGGGCTAACTACTACGATGAACTTAATCGTGGTCTTGAAGACTTCGAAAATGCTAGAAAATACGTCGAAGCAGCTAAGTTAAGTGGTGCGATGGGCAATTACGCTAACATTGATCCACATGTTCAAGACATTGTCGCAAATAAGCTTGGTCTAACAAGCGCTAATATCTCAACACAAGTCTTAGCGAGAGATAGACATGAACGCTATGCTTGCGCACTTGCAATCTTAGCTTCAACATACGAAAAGATTGCTACCGAAATTAGAAACCTTTCTCGTAGTGAAATCGTTGAAGTTGAAGAAGGATTTGCTAAAGGACAAAAAGGTTCAAGCGCTATGCCACAAAAACGTAATCCAATCTCAACAGAAAACGTTACAGGTTGTGTTCGTATGATTAGAGGTTATCTCCTTCCAATCTTAGAAGATAACGCTTTATATTCTGAAAGAGATATCTCTCATAGCTCAGTTGAAAGAGTTTCATTAATCGATATGATCGAACTCTTCTCATACACAACTGATAGACTTGCTAGAGTAGTTGATAATCTTGTCGTATTTCCTAAGAATATGCTTAGAAATATCATGTGCACTAACGGGGCAATCTATGCTCAAAGAGTCTTAACAAGACTCATTGAAAAAGGTCTTGCTAGAGAAACTGCATATGACACAATTCAACCATTAGCAATGAAGGCTATCCAAGAAGGTATGCCATTTAAAGATTCATTAGCAAATAATGAACTTGTCATGTCTCACTTATCTAAAGATGAACTCGAAAATTGTTTCTCAAATGATTACTATTTGAAGAACACAGATTTCATCTATGATCGCCTTGGATTAAAGTAAACAAAAAATATCAAGTTAAAAGGTTCGTCTATGACGAATCTTTTTGTTTATTAAGTCTCATGGAATTATGTGATATTGATAATTAGTAGTGTAGGTGGTAATATTTTTCTAATCCAATCTTGGATGACTTATATATTATAAGGAGTTTTCTATGCATAAATTAAGAGAAATTGATATGGCCAAAAAGCCAAATATGCATTTTACATTTATATATCACGTTGCAGTATGCCTTGCCGGTTTCTTAGCTTTAATGAATAGAAACAAAACACATAAAGATCCAGCATTAAAAGGATTAAAAGGACCTTTCATTATCCTTTCAAATCACTGTTCATTCCTTGACTTTGCTGCTCAAATGCATGCTTTCCCATTAAAGAGAATTAACTGGGTTACATCCATTGATGAAATGGTCACAACGCCAGAACCAGTTATGAGAGGCCTTGGAACATATCCAAAACGTAAATTCGTTCCAGATGTACTTAATGTAAAGCAAATGCTTTATATCATTAAGAAAGGCGGAATTCTTTCAATCTTCCCTGAAGTAAGATTCTCTTTAGCGGGTATTAACGAAAGAGCCGATAAAGCTTTAGGAAAATTAATTAAGAAGTGTAATGTTCCAGTAGTGTTAGAAATTAACCACGGTCACTGGTTACAATCTCCTCAATTTGCTAAGCACCCATATAGATTCCCTAAGACAGAAGTTGATGTAAAACTTTTAGTTTCTAAGGAAGAACTTGAAACTTTAACAGCAGAAGAAATTCAACAAAGACTTGAAGATAATTTCCACTATAACGATTATGAATATCAACAAGAAAAGAAGGTTAAAGTTACTTCAAGAAACAGAATGAAAAACATCCATAAAGTTTTATATAAGTGCCCTAACTGCGGAACTGAATATGAAATGGTTGGAAAAGGAACTCATATCGAATGTAAACATTGTGGCGCTCACTATGAGCAAGATGTTTACGGCACTCTTAAATGTACTAATGGAGAAACTAAATTTACAAACGTTCCAGATTGGTACAAGTGGGAAAGAGAAGAAGTCACTAAAGAAGTCCGTTCTGGAAACTATCATTTTGAAGATGATGTTAACATGAAGAAAATTTATAGAGGTGGATACCACATGCTCGGTAAAATGAGATTTGTCCACGACTATGAAGGTATGCACGTTAAAGGCACAACATTAGATGGTGAACCATTCGAATTTAACCGTCCAATTGACCAATCTCCAAGTGTTCATATTGAATATTTCCTTAAGGATAAATGGAATAAAGAAAAAGGTTCTGCTGTAGATTTTGCTAACACAAAAGTATCTTATTTTGGTTGGTTACAAACCCAAAAAGAAGCATTAACAAAGATCCACTTTGCTACAGAAGCTTTATACGACATTTACTTAGAATCGCTTAATAAAAATTAATTTATTAAGCTTTCGCCGACTTAGCTTAGCTGGTAGAGCAACGCACTCGTAACGCGTAGGTCGATGGTTCAAATCCATTAGTCGGCACCATTATAAAAATA
>JAKSVY010000041.1 GCA_024413875.1 Bacilli bacterium | reverse complement strand
GATGCAAAATGGACTTCCAGAAAAAGATGTTGCATCCGTGAGTGGAAAAGAAAGAACCTTTGGTGCAACTGTAGGTTGGGGCGCTACTAGATTAGACTATGGAGTAAGTGAATTAACCTCCGATCCAGGAAGAGAATATATGTCATTTAACTTTGGAAGTTTTGATGGACATAAAGATAAATATTTTGATGAAATTGTTCGAATCTTAAACATAATGGGTAAAACCACAGTTGAAGAAAATTTCATCGGTGGACGTTTCACCAAATTAATAATTAACTCTGCCTTCAGTGGAGTATCAACCGTGTGTGGTGGAACTTTTGGAGAAACTGCTAAAAACAAAGCAAGTAGAAAGATTATCCAAGCCCTCATAAAAGAGTGCATTAATGTTGCAAAAGCCGCCAACATCAAATGTGAACCAATGCAGGGTAAAGATGTTGTGAAATTAATGGACTATAAAAACAAATTTCAAAAGGCTTTATCATTAATGATAATTCCACTTGCAATTAGAACCCATAAAGACTTAAAACCAGGAATGCTAGAAGACTATAAAAAAGGCATTCCATGCGAAGTCGATTATATTAACGGAGCTATATCAGAATATGGAAGAAAATATAATGTTCCAACTCCAACAAATGATATGGTAGTGGAACTTATCCATAAATTTGAAAAAGGTGAACTAAAACCTTCATTTGATAACGTAAAATATTTCAATGAAAAACAAGACTAATAAAATCATTTCAATTATTTTTATTGCCCTTGAATTATGCTTATACATAATGATTTTATTTTTGCCTAAATACATTCCTTATAAATATCCTGCATATATCTCAATTCTTTTAGCGTTCGCTTTCTCTTTATTTCAAATAAAAAATAAAGATATGTTTTTTGAAATAGTCGCGTTATGTTTTACTCTTGTTTCTGATACATTCCTTGTAATGGTGGAACCACAAAATAAACTATTTGGAATGATATTCTTTTTAGTTGTTCAAATCGCACATATGCTTTATATCCATAATTATTTAACTAAAAAAGAACAGATAATTTCTTTGTCGATAAGATTAGGGCTAATGGTTATTTCTTCAGTTGCTTGTGTTTTGGTTTTAAAGAAAAACACTGACGCAGTGTCGATATTATCGATGCTTTATATCACTAATCTAGTGATAAATATCGTATTTTCTTTTTATAAATCAAAGAAGTTATTACTGTTTGCGATTGGATTAGTGTTATTTATTCTTTGCGATATCAATGTTGGAATGTCAGTATTAATTGATAATTATATTTCAGTGTCATCTGATTCTCTTATTTATCAAATATTCCATCCAAACTTTAATGTTATTTGGATGTTCTATGTTCCTAGTCAAACACTAATTACTTTAAATGTTTTATTTTCCAAACCATTATTCAATAAAACAATTACCGAATAACTTTACCAATTTAATAATTGGATTATAATTAAACAACAAATAATAAAGGAGATTTTATTATGCCATGTACAACATTTTTAGCTGGTAGACTCGCTACCAACGATGGATCAACAATGATTTCAAGAACTGATGATGGAAGATTTGATGTTAAGAAAATGATTGTTGTTAACCCAAAAGATCAACCTAGAAAATACGTAAGCAAAATTGGCCATTTAACAATTGAACTCCCAGATAACCCACTTAGATATACTGCATGTCCAAGTGTTGATGATAAACACGGTATTTGGGCCGCTACTGGAATTAACTCTGCTAATGTTGGTATGACTGCTACCGAAACCATTACGACTAACTCTAGAGTCATGGGAGCAGATCCATACGTAAAATATATCAAAGGAAAAGAAGATAAAGATGATATTCCAGGTGGTATTGGTGAAGAAGATCTTGTTGTCTTAACTCTTCCATATATTAAAACTGCTCGTGAAGGTGTTATCCGTTTAGGAATGCTGCTTGAAAAATATGGAACATATGAATCAAACGGTATCGCTTTTAACGATGAAAACGAAGTTTGGTGGCTTGAATCAATTGGAGGTCATCATTGGATTGCAAGACGTGTTAAAGATGATGAATATGTCATTATGCCTAACCAATTTGGATTAGATAGATTTGATTTTGATGATGCTTATGGTGAACAAAAAGAAAATATGTGTTCAAAAGACTTAAAAGAGTTTGTCACAAAGTATCATTTAGACACTAAACAAGAAGGGGAATTTAACCCACGTTTAGCCTTTGGTTCACATGATGATTCAGACCATTGTTATAACACTCCACGTGGATGGTTTATGGCGAGATACTTCAACCCAAGAACATACAAATGGGATGGGGAAAACGCTGACTTTAATCCAGAAAGTGATGATATCCCATGGTCACTTAAACCAGAAAGAAAAATCACTATTGAAGAAGTAAAATATATTTTATCTTCTTACTACCAAGGAACTGAATATAACCCATATGGTAGAGGAACATCTTCAAAGAAGGGTATGTATCGTCCAATTGGCATCTCAAGAACTGGTGTTACTTCAATTTGCCAAATTAGACCTTATGTTGACGACGCAATTAAAGGTGTTGAATGGTTAATGTTTGGATCAAATGCATTTAACTCAACCATCCCTTTATACACTAACGTAGATGTAATGCCTGAATATGTATCAAATACAACCCTTGAAGTTAACACAAATAGCTTTTATTGGAATTCTCGTCTTTTAGGTGCTTTAGCAGATGCTCATTATTCAACTTCTTTAATCCACATTGAAAGATATCAAGAAGCAGTCTTAAATGGTGGTCAACGTTTACTAAATGAATATGATGCTAAATATAACGAAACAAAGGATGTTAACATCTTAAAAGAAGCAAATGAAAAGATTTGTGAAATGGCTAAGAAAGAGACTTCGTCAACATTAGATAAAGTCCTTCTAAATGCTAGTGAACAAATGAAAAACGGATATCATAGATTTGATAATTAGATTAAGAGCCCACTATGTGGGCTTTTTATTTTATCTAAATCATCTTGTTTGATTTTATCAAAACTATAATGTAAAATCACACTACACATCAAAGAATGTGTAACAACTATGAATAAAAAAATACTACATCTTATAACATTATTATCTATTGCTCCTGCTATGACGTCATGTTCACTCATTGATGCTATTTTGAATAATAGTTCCAGTGGTGGAAACTCATCAACATATGTTCCAATTGATCCAATTGTTGAAGGAGATGGATATTATAAACCTTCATCTCTTGCTTATAAGGCAACAGATTATGATGAAGCGTTTTCTCCATCATCAGGAAATTTAAATATCCTTGTCATTCCAATTGAATTCAATAAAACTAGCCAAACAGTGTCATATACTGACTCAAGTTATGAAGCAATTAGAAATAGATATTTCGGTGAACAAAGTGATACGTTAAAAACGTATTATAAGAATGCTTCCTTTGGTAAATTAAATATCTCCGGAGTAATCGCTAACAAATATGAAGCAAACCTCAGCGCATCTACTGTTAATGATTATAGCGATGAAAGATTCAATACATTATTAAAGACAGTCTATGAATGGACACTAAATAACAACCCATCTTTAGATTTTTCTATCTTTGATAGCAATAACGATGGATTTATTGATTCAGTTCATTTTATAACTAATCTATCATCAAATGCTTTCGGAGGAAGTGTAAGAAGCCTTAATCCAGATGGATATTTATGGCCACATATGTGGTATGTTCAAAACGCTCATGATAAACCAGGTACACATGCTAGACCAGCATTAGATGTGTATCTATGTACAACATATGGAATGATTGGTGACACCACATCAATCCACGAACAAGGTCACGTCTTTGGAGTAGAAGATTATTATAACTATTCCGATAATTCATATGCGGACTATATTGGCGGAGCAGATATGCAAGATCTTAACTGCTTTGACTGGAATTCATATTCAAAAATGCTTATGGATTGGACTCAACCTTATGTTGTTGATGGTAAATCCGATAGTGTGACTATCACAATTAAACCAGCATCCACTAGTGGAGATTGTATCCTTATCCCAGCAAACGGTTCAAAATGGAACGGTTCAGCATATGATGAATATATTCTCCTTGAATTATTCACTAAGTGTGGAAACAATGCCTTGGATTGGGATAATTGGCCTTCAATTGCTGCTTCTTATGGAAGCAAAGGCGCAACAGCATTAGGTAATGGTGGGGTTCGTATGTATCACGTCGATTCTCGTCTTTATGGATTTAACGATGCTACAGCAACAGGTGAGTATTACACTGTTAAAGGTGGTGGATATATCACTAACCCAACTACAACAACATACAATTATGTTTGTTTGCCACAAACAAATTCTTATAATAACTATGACTATTCACCTTACTATGTAGCGTCTTCAAAAGACTATAAGCAATTATCATTAATTCAAGCTGGTAAGGTTAATACATTTAAAACTGGCACATCTCGTAATGCATTAGCAAAATCCGACTTGTTCCAAACTGGAAATGTATTCAATATGAATTATTATTCATCATTCTTCAAAAATGGTCGATTCAATAATGGTGATACATTCCCATACACAATTACTTTCGATAGCGTAACTTCTGAAAGCGCTACTATAACAATTTCAAAATAAAAGGAGACACAAAATGGACACAACAAATTTAAAATTTGAAGACATCCCAGCCAAGAGCATTTCTTACAAATCAATTGAAAAGAAATTGAAAGGCTACATTGAAGAACTTAAAGCAGCACCTGATTTTAAATCAGGAATGAAAGTTATTCATAAGTTTGAAAAATATAACGATAAACTTCAAACAAACGTAACAGTTATTAACATCCGTTACACATTAAATACAACTGATAAAAAGATCGCAAAACTCAACAACCAAGTTGATGAAGTTATGCCTTTAGTCAGTGCACTTTACAACGAATGGAACAAACTCTTACTCACTCTTCCATATCGTGCAGATATTGAAAAGAAATACACTCCATATTACTTCAAGATGATTGAAAATTCATTAAAGTCATTTGATGAAAAAATCATTCCTGAACTTATTGAAATCAATAAGTTATCTAGTAAATATTCAATGGTTTTAGGTTCAGCACAAATCGAATTTGAAGGCAAGGTTTATAACCTTCCACAAATGGGTAAATTTGCTACATCAAGCGATAGAAAAGTCCGCCACGATGCTGCTGTTGCAGTAGATAAGTGGATGGGTGAACACGAAGAAGAAATTGGCGATATTTACTCTCAACTCGTTTTACTCCGTGACACAGCTGCTAAAAAGCTTGGTTATGCTAACTACATTGAACTTGGTTACCTCTCATTAGGTAGAACAGATTACACTGCAAAAGAAGTAGCAAACTATCGTAAACAAATTGCTGAAGTTTGTGTTCCAGCATGCCAAAAGTTATACAAGGCTCAAGCAAAGCGTGTTGGTATTCCATTTAATAAAATGGCAAGCTATGACTTTAACCTTTCATTCTTATCAGGTAACCCAACACCTAAGGGCACAACTGATGAATTAGTTAAATATGCAACAGAAATGTATGATGAAATGTCAAAAGAATCAGGTGAATTCTTCCGCTTCATGCAAGATCACCATCTTCTTGACCTTGATGCAAGACCTGGTAAACAACCTGGTGGTTATATGACATTTATGCCAGTATATGGTTTCCCATTTATCTTCGCTAACTCTAATGGCACTTCTGGTGACGTTGATACATTAACTCACGAAGTAGGTCACGCATTCCAAGGCTATTTATCAAGAAATATCAAACCTGGAGATTTCCATATGCCAACTCTTGAAGCATGTGAAATTCACTCAATGTCTATGGAATTCTTTGCATGGCCATGGATGGATAAATTCTTCGGTGAAGATGATGATAAATATCGTTACTCTCACCTTTCAGGTGCTATTGAATTCCTCCCATATGGAATCTCAATCGATGAATTCCAACACTGGGTATATGAAAACCCAACTGCAACACACCAAGAAAGATGTGCAAAGTGGAGAGAAATTGAAAAGCGTAATTTACCTCACAAACAATATGTTGATCAACCAACATATGAACATGGTGCATATTGGATGAGACAATCGCACGTCTTTAGCACTCCATTCTACTATATCGATTACACATTAGCACAAGTCTGTGCAATGCAATTCTTAGTTGAAATGAGCAAGGATCAACCTAAGGCATGGGCTAAGTATGTTAGACTCTGCCGTATGGGTGGAAAATATCCATTCGTTTCACTCTTAAAGAAGGCTCACTTAAGAAATCCATTTGATGATGGAAATGTCGCAAAAGTCATTAAGCCTTGTGTTAAGATTCTTGAAGGTATCGATATCTCAAAATATTAATCAAATTAGCGTCTATTCAAAATAGGCGCTTTTTTCATACTTCTTTCAACTATGTTGAAGGGATTTCTATTTTTTATCGGTTATTTAATTTTTAAATAATTATGCTAAACTATAAATAGAGATTCTGATCTCGTAATTTTTTTAATATCTTAATTTGCAAAATTTGAAAGGAACAATACTTCCAAAAGAAGTTTGTTAAAGGTACAAAATATGCCAAATGTTAACTATGCAGATCCTTGGTTATGGGTTGACTTAGGACTTTCACTTGTTTTACTCGTTGGAGTGATGCTTGTATCACTTTATTTACTCAAGAAAAAACTACCTCTCATTATTGTTGGCTGCGGTAGTACTCTCATTATTGTTGCAAAGGTTCTTGGACTTAATCTTGTCGCAAACATTGCAACAATCGGAACTATCTTATCACTCGTCTTATTCTTAATCATCAATGTTGCAGCAGTTAGACCATTTGTTACTAACCCAGTTACAACAAAAGCTGTTAAGCATAAAGGTGATGTTGAAAAAGTTTATGACCGTTATGAATTATGCTCAAAGATTGCTACAGCAGTCTCTCAACTTTCAAAAACAAAAACAGGTGCGTTAATCACATTTGAAAAAGAAGATAGCCTTGATAACCTAGTTAACACTCCAGGAACTGTCTTAAATTCACCTGTTGTTCCTGAATTATTACTTTCAATCTTCTATGAAGGAACACGTTTACATGATGGTGCGGTTATCATTCGTAGAGACACAATCTACTCAGCAGCAGCTTTCTTCCCACCAACACAAAAACCTTTAACTGGTAAATATGGTTCTAGACATAGAGCTGCTATTGGTATCTCTGAAATCTCTGATTCAGTTACTGTCGTTGTTTCAGAAGAAACAGGACGTATTTCATTCGCGGTTGATGGTGAACTCATTCACTCAACAATCGATGACTTCGAAAGAATGCTTCAAGACTATTTAATTTCTGATAACAAATAAGTTCTATGACTTTCGATGAATTATACGACTATCTTTTAAAGATGCAGTCTATCGCGCGCATAGGTCTTACATATTCAACCGATTCCTATGCTATCGATAACTATCATCAAATAAATGATTTAACCCTCGAAATGCTTCAAAATCTTCAAGATGTAAAGCTTGATAGAAATAACTATTTTAGAGAGGGTATTTATCCAACCCCAAACATCTCTTGCCGTGCCGTTATCATTAATGATAAAAAGCAAATCTTATTAGTAAGAGAAGTTAATTCAGGCAAATATTCAATGCCTGGTGGATGGTGTGACTTATATGATTCACCTAAACAAGCAATCATTAACGAATGCAAACAAGAAGCAGGAGCGAATGTTGAAATCATTCGTTTGATTGGAGTCACTAATAGAACACCATACAAATTCAACAAATCAGTTCCAGAATATGTTCTCTTGTTTGAATGCAAAGTAGTAGGGGAACTTGGAACTCACGAATATGAAACAGATGATGTTTCTTACTTCGATATCGATAACCTTCCTAGTATGTCAAGAAAGATGTCTATGGAAGAAATTAACAACTGTATCGACGCAGTTATCAATCATAAATATCTCTTAGATTAATCTAACGAAATATAACATCTAAATTTAAGGAGGCTAATTATGGCAACACCACACATTAACGCAAACAAAGGCGACTTCGCTAAAGTCGTTCTTATGCCAGGAGATCCACTTCGTGCAAAGATGGTTGCAGAAAACTTTTTAGTTGATGCAAAACTCGTCACAAATGTTCGTGGAATCTTAGGTTATACAGGTTATACAAAAAACGGAAAGAAGATTTCTGTTATGGCAAGCGGTATGGGTCAACCATCTATCGCTATTTATTCGCATGAATTATATGCTGAATACGGAGTTGAATCTATCATCCGTATTGGTACATGCGGAGCATATCAACCAGAAATCGATCTTCGCGACGTTTTAGTATGTTCAACCGCTTCTACAGATTCAAATCTTTCTAATTCATTAGGCCTTGTTGGAGCATATTCAGCAGGTGCAGATTTTGAATTATGTGAAGAAGCAGTTAAAGCTGCTAAAGCAAAAGGATGTAGATTCCATGTCGGTAACATTCTTTCTTCTGATATCTTCTATGGCTTTGACCCAGATGGTTGGAAGAAATGGGCAAGACTTGGTGTCTTAGGCGTTGAAATGGAAAGCTATGCTTTATATGTCAATGCTGCTTTAATGCACAAACGCGCATTATGTTTATTAACTGTTTCAGACTCATTCTGCAAATCAGATATCTTAACATCTGAAGAAAGACAAAATGGTCTTGTAAACATGATTGAAGTTGCAATCGCAACAGCAGAAAAATTCTGCGATTAATTAAAATGGGTAAAGAAGGTCTACTTGTACTTTTTATAGTCTTACTAGTGCTTCTTGTCTTAGTTGTTTTATTTGCTGTTTTATATAAACCAGTTAAGCATAAAATGCTTAGGGATAAGACGATGGAAGTATACGGTAAAAGAGTATATGCGATTGCAAGAGACAATGATTACTTATTAATTAACAACTTTGATTATCGATTCGCTGACGGAACAAAGTTCCACATCGACCACATCTTATTTGCTGAAAAATATATTTACGTCATTGAAGATGTATATGTTGATGGAGCAGTATCCGCTATCGAAAGTGATAACGATTGGATTAAATACTCTAAGGTTGATAAAAAAGACACCCAAGTATTTATTAATAATCCACTCAAACAAACAAAGCGCTTAGCCAAATTATTTGGCCAAGCCACTATGTTTGATAGTAGTTTCATTATGTCAATCACCTTACTTAATGATGACTGTGTTGTAAGAAACTTTGTTCAAACAAGTAAAGATAATTTTTTATCTACCCCAAAAACTTTAGTGAAACTCGTTAAAGAAATTGAAAGTAGTGATATCCGCCCAATTAACCAAAAGAAGTTAGTGGCAGCGGTTCACGATATTGCAACAAAATTAAATGCTAACTATAAACCAGAATAATTATGAAAGAAATTGATGTAAGGAAAGAAACGAACAAGAAATATAGAAAGCACGCTAGCTACAATTTTTCTTATGGAGCATTTTATGCTTTCTTTGTCATTATTTGTTTTGCTCTCGCATTTTTCCTTCCTGAAACATTAATTCTTACCATTCCATTAATCATTATTCCATTTACATTTGCCTATCAATTCAATACATCAATTGACAATACTGCCCCTCAAGATAGAGGTTTTTCCTTAGGAAAGTTCTTTAGTCTATTTAAAGTATATTTCCAAAGACCATTTTTCGGGGCATATCGTCTATTTGAGGGTTTCTTTAAGTCATTAGGTATATTTGTTGGTTTCTACGTTGTTACGCTTCTTATATTTCTTCAATCGCTTTTAGCGAAAGATCCAGGACTTATCTCAATGGTGTCTTCTCTTGAATACATTAATGACTTTACGGAAATGGAAAACCTTATTACTGAAACTTTATTAGAAAATGAGGCATTCTTAAACGCAGTGTACTTATCGATTAACATCGCGTTATTCCCAGCCTTATATATGTTTGTTCACCATATTGGCACAAACTCAGTTAAGATTCACTTAAGTGTTGCATCTGGTCAAAAACTCATGATGAGAGAAGTTCACGCAATTCATAGAATTGGTTTCTCAACATTTAGAAGACAATTCTATAAAGACTATTACAAAACAATTTGGTGGATAATTCCTTCACTTGTGGTCTTATATTATGGCACACTCACTTTATTAAACGTCCTTGTTCCAGATTTAACTTTAGAACCAGGTATTGTGGGAGTTGCAGTGGTAATCTTATTTATCTCATTTATCGGATCTTACTATTTCTCTTGTATCGAGACATTGTTCTTAAAATATCAAGATAAATATATCGAAGCAAGTATTGCTCAATCTATTAAAGCTCTTAATGAATTAAAAGCTCGTAATCAAATGAGTGAGCAAGAAGAAAAAGAAATAGAAGAATATATTAATCAAACCAAGGAGTTCTTATCTAAAGCGCAACAAGAAGAAAGCGAAGAAGATAATGAAGAACAAAAAAACTCCGACAACTCGGAGTCTTGATATCAAATGGAGCAGATGACGGGAATCGGACCCGCATATCAACCTTGGCAAGGTCGTGTTCTACCACTGAACTACATCTGCAGAGCGAGTATTATTATAAAGAAAGGAAATTTATTAATCAAGCACAAAATTAATAAAATTTAAAAACTTATGAATAAATATGAAAAATTAGCAAACGTCATTTTCCCAGACGTAACAGAAACAATTGAAGATTTAGAAAAGCGTTACCCAGCAAGAAACCTTCCTGAAGGTGCAGAAGTAACAAGATTTGCACCTAGTCCAACAGGCTTCCTTCATTTAGGCTCTCTTTTTACTTCTATGGTTGCGAAAAAAGTCGCATTTGACACCAAAGGTGTCTTCTACATTAGACTTGAAGATACAGATACTAAACGTGAAGTCAGTGGATCAGGTAAAGATTTACTTGTTCAACTCAATCACTTTAACGTTACACCTGATGAAGGTTATTTAGGTGATGATGAATCAGGTAACTATGGTCCATATAAACAATCTGACCGTGAAAAACTTTATAGAACAGTCATTAAGTCTTTAATGATTAGGGGCCGTGCTTACCCATGTTTCTGTACACCAGAAGAACTTGAAGAAATTAGAAATGTTCAAACTGCTAACAAAGAAATTCCTGGCTATTATGGTAAATACGCTAAATATAGAGATTTAGATTCTGAAGAAGCAATTAAGAGAATTGAAGCAGGGGATAAATACGTAATTCGTTTTAGATCAGAAGGTGACCACAATAACAAAGTTACATTCCACGATGAAATTCGTGGTGATATCGCTATCGCACAAAACGATCAAGATATTGTTATTTTAAAAGGTGATGGACTTCCAACATATCACTTCGCTCACGCATGCGATGACCACTTCATGAGAACAACAACTGTTATTCGTGGTGAAGAATGGGTTTCATCAACTCCTATTCACTTAGACTTATTTGAAGCACTTAACTTCAAGCTTCCTAAATACGCTCACTTACCAGTTATCATGAAAATTGATGAAAATGGTTCTAGACGTAAACTCTCTAAGAGAAAAGACCCAGAAGCATCAGTTGCACACCTTATTGAAGAAGGTTTCCCAGTTGAATCTTTACAAGCATATTTAATGTCTATTGCAAACTCTAACTTTGAAGAATGGACTGCTGCAACAGTCTCATATAACCCTGATGAATTCAAATTCTCATTTAATAAAATGAGTCTTGATGGAGTTTTATTTGATCAAGACAAATTAAACTTCTTCTCAAAAGAAATCATTGCAAGATTTACTGCCGAAGATTTAGCTAACCGTGTTCTTGATTGGGCAAGTAAATATGATGAAGCTTTCTATAACCAAATCAAAGATAAAAAAGATTACCTCACAGCAATCTTAAATATTGAACGTGGTGGAGAAAAGCCAAGAAAAGACTACGCTAAATACAGCGATATCTACCCAATCATTAGATTCTTCTTCAATGACCAATATGAAGAAATCGTATCTAACGGTTATCCATTTAATGAATTAATGAATAAGCAAGTAATCGCAGAAGTTCTTAAAGACTTCGCTGACACCAATGACTATTCATTAGGTAATGATGTATGGTTTGGTTCAGTCAAAGCATTATCTACAAGACATCAATTTGCAGAAAACAACAAAATGTTTAAAGCAAACAAAGAAGCATACTTAGGACATTCAGGTGATGTTGCTGAAATGATCCGTGTTGCCTTAACAGGTAGCAAGAATTCTCCTAACCTTTACTTTGTAATTCAAATCTTAGGTAAAGAAGAGGTTAATAGAAGAATTAACAAGGCTATTGAAAAGTTAAACTAAATTTGGTTTAATTTTTAAGCCGGCCCCATGGTCAAGCGGCTAAGACGCAACCCTCTCAAGGTTGAATCCCGGGTTCGATTCCCGGTAGGGTCACCAATGGCTTATATACCCGTTACTTTGGTAGCGGGTTTTTATTTTTTTAAATAATTGTGATAAACTATTCCCATGAAACAATCAATTCCATCAATCCTTTACCAAGGAATACAAGGAAATCACTGGGTAGAAATTACTTATAATAATTCCAAAGGAAAACAGAGTTTTTTTACAATTGGAATTAAAGACATTGATGTTAAAAACAAGAAAATAATATGTGATATTTTTAATTTGGATTATGAGACATATGGTGGAGAATGTATGAAGTTTCCTTCACCTTTGCTCTTGGAAAGCATTACTAAAGCTAGGGTGATGGAACAATCATATTATCCAACTCCTAAGTCTTTATCTACAAAATTAAATAACGATGTCAGCCTTCAAGAATTGCTCGAAGCAAGGCAACTGGACAACAACATTCTTAGTTATCTTTCAGATTGCTATCGTTTCGATAATGATCCATATATTCATGGAGGGACGACTTTGGATGGAATCGATTTATCCATACTCAAAAAAGACAAACTTTTTCATCTCGATGATAAACAGTTTAAATCATTAATAGATGAGGTTTTTAAGGAAAGCGATCTAGATAAACAATTATCCACTAAAACATTAGCAATGAATGTGGTTTCAATTTCTCGTGGTAATAAATCATATGTAATTGCCTATAGACCAATTACCTTAAACTTTAAAGATAGAAACCTTAATCTAGGTAATCATTCTATTATTAATAAATCATTTTTGGTTGAAGGGCAAAAGATGTCATTATCATCATTCATTGATGTTTCTCCAGAAGAATTTATTGATAATTTCGATGAGAAAACGAGCGAGTTTATAAATGATATTCGTGCAAATATTAGAGAAAACCAAATGGTTGATACACGACCAATATTCTTTTTGATTA
>JAKSVY010000040.1 GCA_024413875.1 Bacilli bacterium | reverse complement strand
AGGAATAAGAAAACCTTAAACATTCCACCCATAGGTAATTTCTTATAAATGAAATAAGAGAATAAAAGCGCGAGCGTTGTACCTATACCGTATGTAAGTACATAAGCAAGGAAAGATGTGCCTATATACTGCATCATTGTTTTAGATGTTATATTTATAAATGCTTGTTTCAAAGTATCAAATGTCCATTTAACAACAATTTGTCCATCAACGAATTTAATGTTTTGGAAAGCATACGCAAAACTACGTGCATTAACACCTATATAGAAAATGCAGAATTGTATTACTGGGAAAGCCAGCATTACAACATAAAACAACAAATCCTTAGTAAAGAATTGTTTCTTTATTGGTGATGTTGCTTTTTTAGATGTTTGTGTTAATTCCATGATTAATTAAAGGTTACGGTTTGCCCAGTCAATCTTGTAATATTCATACATACCTGCGAAGTATTCTTCTGCAGTTGCTTTATTCTTAATACCAGTTGCGAGGTATTGGTTATTAATACCACCAACTTTTGAATAGTATTGGTTACCATACTTATAGAATGTAGAGTTATTTTGGAAATAATCTGAACTATTGAATGGGTAAACAATTTCTGATGTCTTTTGGATGTTGTATAAAGACTTACCAAATGAAGTCATCTTAGCTAAATTTTCTTCAGAGATATCATAGTCAAGAGCCTTCATTGTGTTTGTGATAACAGAGAAACTTTGTAAAGATTCATCTGTGTTAACAAACTTAACGAATTCACTAATTAATGGGAGTTTCCATTCAGCAACATTCTTTTTAACAAACATTAATGCTGATAAGTGATCGAAAATTGTGTTTGTTCCATTACCTGCTTCTGCTTTTGGAAGTGGCATGAATTGTAAGTTACGGTTAGCTGATTTCCATTCCTCACCATAAGTATCTGATAATTTATCAAATGATGTTGAAGCTTCAGCGACCCACCAGTTACCTTCTGAAAGCATACCAACAGGGTTTAAATCAGAAGCACCTGTGATTGATGAACGGAGGAAGTCGTTTTGAGCGTTACCTGCTGAATAACCACTTGAGTCAATCTTGCTGTAGAAATATTTGTTGTTATAGCAAGTTTCATACCATTTAATAGCATCATACTTACCAAGCATTCTATAAGCTTCATAACCCGTAGCAGGTGTAATTGTTTTAGGACCTAATTTTGTCTTATTACCATTAGCATCAACAGTACCTAAGTTTGTCATAGTGCCGTTGCAGCTATAGATAAGTTCCATTTGTTCTCTGCCTTCATTGTTAGCAGCGAGTTGGTTGACTAAGAGGTTAATATAGCCACCTGCGTTTTGACCATCAGCGATCATAGGTGTGCAATTTTTCTTAATCATGTATTCACAAAGATCATAGAATTCAGCGTATGTTGCTGGAAGTCCATCATCATATGTACCCTTAACACCATCAGGACCTGCTGATCTTTCATCGTCATCATAACGGATGAATTTGCCATCAAGAGTTGTACCTATTGGTTCAGCTGCTAAATAGAATTTCTTCTTTGTAAATAAGTCAGCATCATAAGTTAAACCAAAGTATCCTGAATAGTGTGGGATAGCGTAGTATTTGCCCTTATAGTCTAAGTAGTTCTTTTGACCTTCACTCATCTTGTCTTCAATTGAGCGAGTTTCACCTTCGAGCTTTTCTTTCATCATGCTTGTAATATCTAAAACAACATCGTTTTGGAGTAATGTGAAGTATGATGTTTGTTCTGTAAAGTAAACTTCGTCACGGCCAGATAAGATATTTGAAATTCTTGAGTCAGCTGGTGCACCTGAGTTAGAAATGATAACTTGGACACCTTTCTTACCATTTTCAAAACTTACGTCAGCGAACTTAGCTTCGAATTTTGTTTTATAATCTGCTAACCAATCACCACCGAAACCACGTTTGAAGTTATTAACGTAGATTTGTGTTTGGTTAGTGTTAATCTTTTCTACACCAGGTTTTGTACATCCTGATGAAATTACTGGAATTACTAATAAAGGTAATAAATGAATAATGTGCTTATTTTTCATAATAAATCTCCTTGATGAAAATATTTTATCACAGAGTATGTATAGTAATTTCATTACTTATAGGAATTTGAAAAAACTATATAAAATGGTTAAAAATAGACTTTTTTACATAGAGTTGATTGAAAAAAGTATGAAAAACATACACTTTTTAACCACCAAGAGTATTAAATGTTGTGTTTTTGGAAAAGTAAAAATACAACTTTTGGTTATTTTTCGAATAATTTTCAAAATATCTTACAATTGATTACGAACTCATAATTTTTGTAACACAACACATGAAAAACACAAAAATTACTAATAGTAAAATTTACAAAATTCATTACAAAAATAGCGGATTATTTGCGGGTATTTTTGATGAATAAATATTGAATAATTTACCAAAAAAATGTCGCAAATAACCAAAATTCACAAATCAGTATAAAACTGCATTTTTACTATTTTCTTTTTGATATAATTAAACTATTAAAAGTGCTTTAAATCACTAAGGAGAGCTTAATATGGCTAAAATTATTAATGGTGAAAATGTCCCAAATATGGCTTGGGAAGAATGTCCAGAAGGATATAGACTTCCTATTTGGCGTTACTCACAAAACCCAATCACAAAAAGAAATCCATGCGAAGGTGTAAATAGAATTTTTAACTCTGCACTCGTTCCATTTAATGGTGAATTTATTGGCGTATTCAGATGTGACCAAACAAATGGTCAATTACATCTATATGTAGGACACTCAAAAGATGGTTACAACATCGAACTCGAAAAAGAAAGAATCCACTTCCTTGATCAAAACGGCAACCCAATTCCAGATACACTTTGGGGTTATGATCCACGCGTTATTAAGATTGAAGATGAATATTATGTAGTTTGGTGTGATGAAGTTGGTTGTGGACCATCACTTGGTATCGCAAGAACAAAAGACTTCAAGAAGTTCTATAAATATGACAATCCATTCTTACCAAGCAATAGAAATGGTGTCTTATTCCCACGTAAAATCAACGGACAATATGTTATGATTTCTCGTCCTTCCGATATTGGGCACACTCCATTTGGTGATATTTATTTATCATTCTCAAAGGATCTTGAATTCTGGGGTAAGCACAGATTACTTCAAGCTAAGGGATTCGCTAACTGGTGTATGCTTAAGATTGGTGGCGGACCTGCTCCAATTGAAACTGATGAAGGTTGGTTAATGTTCATGCACGGTGTTACCCTTACATGTTCAGGCTATGTTTATTGTGCTGGTGCTATGCTTCTTGATAGAGATGATCCAACAAAGATTCTCTATCGTTCAGAAGATTACTTATTAGAACCATGTGAAGACTATGAAGTATCTGGATTCGTTCCTAACGTTGTCTTCCCAACCGCAGTTGTTGCAGACCAAGCAACTGGTAGACTTGCAATTTATTATGGATGTGCTGACACATATACTTCAGTTGCATTCACTACTGTTGATCGCGTCATTGACTTTGTTAAAAAACACGATAATTACAACAAAAAATAAGGCAAATAAAAACGTTTGGTTATGAATTAATTGCCAAACGTTTTTTTATCGCTTCTTTTTGATTACAACTAAGACTGTTGTTAATATTCCCACCACCGAAACAAACGCAAGAAGTAGGATAATTATCTCAAAATTATCACCATACATCGCATTAAGTAGTCCTTGATGGGTACTTGAGTTTTTACCAATTCCACCATGAATGAATACCTCACCATTAGCGATTATCCACGCATGGAATCTTGACCACTCTTCTGTGTATTCTCCACCTTGAAGAATTCCTTTTTCTGAATCGGTTAATGATAAGTATGATGATTTTGCATCACCATAATAATCATTACATTGTCCTGGTTCATTTTCATCCATATGAAGAGTTGAAACAAAGTCTTCAATGTGTTGATATTCTAAGATTAAAGCGAGAATGTTATCTAATTTTGTTTTACTAGAAATAACGTTATCTAGGACTTTCTCTTCACTACTTAATTCGTTATATATTGATAGACAATTATTTGCTAAACCAGATGCTTCTTTATAAGTTGATTTATTGATAACTCCGATACTATCAACTGATGAAATAAATTCATCTACTTTTGATAAAAGTAAATAAGGCTTAATTGAGTCTTTTGAAGTTGATACTTCATTAACTGTAATATTGTTGGCTGTATTAACACTTTTTACACCTTTAAAAGGCATTGAAGAAAAGACTACGGTAAGTAAAAGAATGATAGGAAAATTCTTTTTAGCCTTATTCATGGGATTTCTCTTTCTTGTTTGTTTTTCTAGTTAAGAAATATAATCCAAAAGATGTACCCGTTGCTAATACGAAAGATGTTATAGATATAATAGCACCCACTTTAAAATATGGTGTCATATATGACATTACATAATGAACATTACCTTTTGGCGCAACAAAGCCAACAAAGCCACCTTGAGCGTTGTACGTTTTAAGTTCGGTCTCAACACCACTTTCATCAATAGCCTTAACTGACCATCCTTTAGTGTAGGCAATTTGAGTACAAACAAATCTATTAGTTAAATAATTTGAATCAAATTCAAAACTATTAACATCACACTTAACATTACTTACTCCATTATCAATAGATGTTTGATATCTATTAAATACATCGGTGTAATTTTCATAATAGACATTAACATAGTTACGATAATAAGTTCCATTAGGGCAAATGATGATTTTATCAATCTTTGGTTTAACGCTTAATCCTCTGATTGCTCCACCAGCGTCTCTTGAGTTATAACGATAGCTATCAAATGTTTCAACATATGGATTACCTTCTGAGTCTTTGC
Organism: Bacilli bacterium; assembly: GCA_024413875.1. The sequence goes on along the minus strand of JAKSVY010000040.1, from coordinate 9,114 downwards.
ATACTGCAAATACTGTTGAGTTATAGTTATACCAATATGATCTAACTGGATAATCAATCATATAGTAAATACCATCAGGTGATTCAGGGAATCCACCTAAAGACGGACAATCAATAACAAGTTGAAGGTTCTTAACTTTGCTTTCTTCAATTTTTGCACTTGATGAAAGTTTGTTTTCAGGAACTATATCTCTATATGGATTTTTAGGATCAAAGTTTCTATCTGAATAATACATTGTAAATGTTGTAGATAACTTTTTAGCTTCTCTACTAGGAGCGCTTCTTACTGAAGTAAAGTCTGATGAAGATGCAGTTACTTCTAAAGCATCATCGTTATTTAAAATAACACCTTTAAAATATGCTTCTTCATTTCTAATAACATCGCTTTGATAGCCTGTGTAGAAGTTATTGTAATAAGATGATGAACATTCGTTTTTCATATATACAGTGTCATATGAAGTTGCGAAGTTGATTTGATATTTGTTTTTATAAACACGATATCCATCTTCGTCATTTGGATCATCAATACGTTCATATTGAAGTGGGATATTGTGATTGAACACTACTTTTTGACTTCCATAGTTATAAGTTGTTTCGCTTTCTTTAGAAACATAATACTTAATACCTAAGAATTCCTCTAAATTCGCGCGTTTTAAGAAGTCTGAACCTGTCCATGTATTATTTGACTTCATAACTTGAGACATGATGCAGAAATCGTTGATTTCAGTGTTGTAGAAAGAGTGGAATGTTGACACTCCGTTATATCCTTCCACCATTGCAAGGTTGTCGTTTGATTCATAGGCTCTTGTGTTTTGGAGTCTAAAATATGAATCATCTTTTTTATTAATATCTTTAATAATCTCTGTTTCAGTTGGAACGTTAATATATCCACCCGCAACTTGAGTATCGTAATTAAGTAATGAGTGAACGTTTGCAATAACAGTACCCATAACCGCTATTTCGGTTGCAAGCGCACCTGTAATAATTGTGTTTAAGTATTTCTTTTTCCAGAATCCTGTTAAGACACCAGTTGTGCCAACACACATAATCATTTCGTAGATTACAAGAGCGTAAATAGCCCCGTTATCACTAAGTTGGTCATATTGTTTAGACATACGGTCTGCAACAAGAATTAACATAAACATTTCAAGTAAACAGATAACACCTGAAACAATAATCGCGTTTCTAGGTATTTCATCTCTATGATCATAGTTAAGAGCAATATACGCTAAGGCAACCAAAGGAACAACAATTTCCCATCTACCATAACCAATAGAGAAAGCTCCACAAAGTTGATAGAAGAATGGAATAAATAAACATGCTGTCACCATTGCAATAGCAATAAAATGAGATACTTTCTTATTAACAAATGAACGATAGATTGATGCAAAGAACATAATCATCATTGGAGTGTATAAGAAAATAGATTGTTGGTAGTTATCAAAGTTGGTTGAGAATATATTAACAAATCGACATGAAGCATTTGGAAAGAAGAAAGATGCAAGTGGATAAAATGCCGCCCACACTCTTTCAGTAGTGTCTACACCCGGGTTATGCCAAGTTTTAAAAATTAAGTTATATGCTTCTTTCCATTTATGTGATGTAAGAGCAATCTTTAAATCTATTAAGTATGTAGAAGCTTCCGCTCTTGCCATACCAAATGAAGATAAAATAGCAGGCAAACAAACAACTGCGGTCATTCCAAAACCAACCGCAAAACCTAGGACACCAAGTCCCATTACTGCAAGATTTTGTTTTGTTGTTCTTTCTTTAACTGTTTGAAAGAATCTAAATAAAGCATACGCTACCCCAAATACACCAGCGGTGATAAAGAAGAAGTAGTTACATATACCAAGTAAGAATAATCCACCAGAAAGGATATCAATCTTACGTTCTTTAATACATCTTTCAATTCCCCATAACACCATTGGGAAGAAAGTTGCGACTTCATAAAAACTATTAAACCAAAGAATATAAGCAGTCCAACCAGTAAATGCATATGCAATTGAGAAAATGCGTGATGTAGATTCAGAAACACCTAAGTATTTAAGGTATTTTCTAAAGAATAGTCCCCCTACTACTAAACGCGCGATTTCCATCATCGCGGTCATTTGAGGAATCCAAGATCTTGGGAAGAAAAGGATTGGGAAAACAAATGGTGAGAAAAGCCCATAGAAGGTATTCGCCATAATGTTATCCGCACCAAGCATAACGTTAAAGTCATACATTGGAAACTTACCAGTCTTAAAGAATAACCACCATGTATCATAGAAGTTATAGGCGAATGGAATACCTTGTTGAGAGTAGTCTCCAGAATATGGAGTTGTAAATTTTTGAGTAACCAAAGCAAAGCCAAAGAATAAAAACGCACAACCAATTAAAGTCATGACATACCAAAAGAAGGAGTGTCTATCTTTTAGGAAACCTAATTTTGGAGACACAACTGTTCTAAAGTATTGTTTTCCGTTTAAAATTCTTTCACTCATAGTTATTTAATTAATGTTTCAAATTCCTTTGGCATTGGAGCGGTAAACTTATATGTTTTTCCAGTAACTGGGTGGACAAAAATAAGTTCATAAGCATGTAATCCTAAACGTTTAATTGGGTTAGCTGGTTCACCATATTTATCATCTCCGATGATATGGTGACCAATATGCCCTAATTGAACACGGATTTGATTTTTACGACCTGAGTCGATATTTACATCCAATAAAGAATATTCTTTATTTGATTTCATAACTTTGTAATGGGTAATACATTTCTTAGAATCTTTCTTAGATTCAGTAACGTACATTAAATTAAGTGAGTTATTTTTAAGATAGTTCACTAATGTATCTTGAGGTTTTTCCATTTGGCCTTCAACAATCGCATAGTAACCTCTTGATTTGACAATGTCTTGCCAATTCTTTTGAAGCTCATCTCTAATTTCTGGGTTCTTTGCAAAAAGAAGAACGCCTGATGTATCTTCATCAAGACGGTGGACTACATAGATACGATTATGTTTATCTGTTTGTTGGAAGTAATCAGTTACCATACGATACGCAGTTCTTCCTTTTTCAGTGTCACTAGCGACACTTAAAAGTCCAGCCGGTTTATTGATAACAATAAATTCGTTGTTTTCGAAAATAATAGGGAGATTCTTTCTATTTTTTTTAGCGATTCTACATCTTGATACGATAATAACATCATCTTTAACTAACTTAAAGTTAAATTGTGAGACAGGCGCTCCATCAACTGCAACTTGGTGGTTGCTTAAAAGATTCTTAACATTGTTTCTAGAAAGGTTTGGATATTTTGATAATAAGAAGGTTAAAAGTTCAGTTTCTTCATGAACTTTATATTCCTTAATCATATTAAGATTAAGCTTAGACTTTCTTTCGTTTCTCTTAGTGTCGTTCTTATTCATAATTATTTACCATTCTTCTTAAGCATGTTGTAGCATTCTGGTCTACGATCACGGAAAACACCCCAAGAAACACGTTCTTTATTGATTTCATCTAAATCAAATTCATGAACGCGATATCCTTCTGATACTCTATCCATTTCTTCCACTACTTCACCATGTGAATCAGCAATGAATGAATATCCTTGGAACACCATTGAAGATTTTCCTGCTTCTTCTTTGCCAATGCGGTTAGATGCTAAAACTGGGATTAAGTTAGCAGCAGCGTGACCACACATTGTATTTCTCCAGTGTGGCATTGAATCTCTAACTAATACAGGTTCACTTCCAATTGCGGTTGGGAAAAGCAAAATCTCCGACCCTAAAAGAGTTAAGATACGAGCAGTTTCAGGGAACCATTGATCCCAACAAATACCAATACCAACTTTACCGAACTTAGTTTTGAATACTTTAAATCCTGTATCACCTGGAGTGAAATAGAATTTTTCTTCATAGCATTCTCCAGTTGGAATATGTGTTTTTCTATATAAACCTAAATCTTTTCCATCAGCATCAATGACCACTAATGAATTGAAGTAATTAGTGCCACTTTTTTCAAAAAATGAAATAGGTAAAACAACGCCTAATTCTTTAGCGACTTTTTGAAAATGCTTAATAGCTTTACATTCTTTTCTTTCTTCTGCTAATGAAAATTTGTCATAGTCTTCAACTTGGCAAAAATAAAGATTTTCAAACAATTCTTGGATAAGAATGATGTTTGCACCATCTTTGGCAGCAGCTCTTACAAGCTTTTCTGCTTTAGCAATATTTTCATCATAATTTGATGAACAACTCATTTGAGTAATCGCGGCTTTAATCTTCATAATCATTAAGTCCTTTCATATATGGGATTTGCATTGTAATGCAATGGATATTACCTCCACCAAGGAGGATTTCTTTTGAATCAATTTGGATAATATCTTTTTCTGGATACATTGCTTTAAATTGCTTATAAGCAAGTTGATCTTCAGGTACTCCAAATTTTGGAAGGATAACAAATTTTTCACCTTGATAGTAGTTAATGTAAGATGCTGCTAAGCGATCGCCAACCTCACGTGGTTTAGCATTACATTTACCTTTAACAATACCTTTTGTTCCATCTTTATCTGTATAAATCGGATTAGGTACTTTAACTTTAATAATTTGAAGTTTTCTTCCTTCTGCATCAGTTGAGTTCTTCAAGACCTTATACGCTTCAGATGAATATTTGTATTGAATATCATCTTTGTTATCAGTCCACGCAAGAGCGACAACACCAGGTCTAACAAAACAACACATATTATCAATATGTTCATTTGTTTCATCGTTATAAATACCATTCTTTAACCAAATGACTTTAGTGACATTTAAGTTGGTCTTTAAAACTTCTTCGATTTCAAGTTTACTATACATTGGGTTTCTACCCTCTGAAAGTAAACATGCTTCAGTAACAATACATGTCTTTTCTCCATCAACATGGATTGATCCACCTTCAAGGATAAAGTCTTCAATGTTATATCTATCAAGTTTGAAATACTTAGACATATTCTTAGTGAATTGATCATCGTCTTTATAGTTTGAATAAAGGCCATCAAAGTCACCACCATAGGCATTAAATCTAAAATCAACTGTTCTTAAATCATTACCGTTTGTAACAAATATAGGAGCAGTATCTCTTGCCCAAGCATCGTTATATTTAACCTTTACTGGAATGACATTTTTTAAACCAGTAAATTGATTAATAACTTTTTCATAGATTCTAGGTGCAATCGCTACATAAACTGGTTCATATTTTGCGATTGCTAAAATAACGTTTTTATATTCCTTGATTGCAGGAACAGCGTCTTTTCTCCAAGTATCTTTGCGATATGGGATCATAACAATTGTGCCTGAGTGTTTATCACCCTCAAAAGGCATATAGTAACCATCTGAACGAGGATTTGAAATCTTGTGTTCGATATAATCATTAAGTTTGTTCTTGTAGTATCTATAGAACTTCCATGCATCAGTATCGATTACTGAAACATAATCCGCTCCATAGTCAGAAAGAATAGTAACGTTAGATTTTTTATAAGCTTGAATTCTTTCAATAAGTTCTCTTGAGAAAACTTCTCCAGGGATAATTAAAGGGATTCCTGGAGGATAAATCATAATTGATTCTTTAGAGATTTGGTTTTCCGCATCCTCAAGTAATATTTTCTTTCCAGGAGCGTGATACGCACTTCTTGGTCTATTAAGTTGGAATGGGAAATCAACACTGAAAGCATGTCTAGGATAGGTAACATCTTTGTTATAGTGTTCTTTTGAAATTACCTTTAAAGCATCCACTAATTTAGATAAGTGAACTTTCTTTGTTCCAATAGCAAGAATGCCTAAAACAACGTATGTTTCAGATAATTCCATTTGAATATCAAATCTCTTTTTAAGGAGTTTATATAAATCAAAACCACTGATATCCATATGGTCTAATTCAATAACAAGTTTAGTGTCATCATAATCATAGACACCTTTGTTTAAGAAATGTTTTCTTCCACAAGGGATGAAACCATTAATCTTTGAGATTTCTTCACGGATGTATTTTGATAAAGCGTGTACTTCATCCATTTCTTGTTGTCCATGTAACGCAAGATGATGACGCGCAGCTTCTAAAGACGCCATAAGAAGAGTCGAAGGCGATGTTGTATTAATGATGTTTAATGCTTTTTGAACATCAACTTTACTAATGATTTTTGATTTTAAAAGTAAAACACTTGATTGAGTTAAACTGCCACCAGTCTTATGGAAAGATACTGATGAGATATCCGCTCCTGCATCCATAGCAGACATTGGTCCATGTTTATCAAAGTAATAGTGAGCGCCGTGTGCCTCATCAACTAAAACTGCCATTCCGCGAGAATGAGCCTCATCCACTAATCTCTTTAGATCTGTAACTGCACCAAAATATGTTGGGTTAATAACAAAAATAGCCTTAGCAGATGGGTATTTTTGCATTGCTTTAATATATTCATCAACAGTTGGTTGGTTAGCAATTTCAAGTTCAGTATCAAGCTTAGGCATAATGTAAACTGGATATGCACCAGAAAGAATTAAGCCATTAACAATTGATTTATGAACATTTCTAGGAAGAATGATTCTTTCGTTAGCACGGCATACCGCCATAATCATTGCTAAAATACCAGCAGTTGTACCGTTGATTAAAAAGAATGAATCATCAGCGTTACAAAAATCCGCCATTAAAGCTTGAGATTCAGCAAGTACCCCTGTTGCGTGTGAAAGGTTATCCATTCCATATGGAGCATTAACATCGGCTTTAAATACCATTTCACCAAGATAATCTTTTAAAACATTATCAACATTTCCCATGTGATGTCCTGGAACATCTAAAGGAGATATGGTGTTTTCGACAGCATACTTTAATGAATCAATGAATGGTGTTTTTGTTTGATCTAATTTACTCATAGTCCCTCAATTCTACTTTAACGTAGTTATAACCGCAATTATTATTAACATAAATTAATAAATAAATGAAATTTTAGAAGTTTGAATTCAAACTTCTATATAGCATATTTGTAAATAAATTACGCGTGATAAATTGTTAAAATGCACATTATTTTTCTATTTGTGCTATATTCTTTCTTGTGAAATTTCTAAAGAAAAACAAATCATTAATAATTTCTTTATGTGCAGTCATCCTTGGCATTGGTCTTGGGTTCCTTTTCTTAAGTTTTTCAAATACTGTCCAAAATAAGACATTGGATATTATTAATCCAATCCAAGGTGTTTTTATTAATGTGATTTGTTATTTAGCCCTACCTTTGATGTTTATCTGTTTATCAACAAGTATTTACAATATGGGAAGTATTAAAACATTTGGTAAAACAGGTGCTAGAACAATTCTTCAATATATCCTAATTATGTTTGTGTTAGCACTTTGTGCTGGAACAATATCTTCTTTGATTTTTGGACTTAAATTTGGTGATCAAACTTCCGAGCTTTCGAGTGCATTATCACTTCTTCAAAACTTTAGACCAAAAGATATCTGGACACCATTCATCCAAAGAAATGTTCTTCAAGTTAATTTGTTCGCGATTATTTTGGGTGTTGTTTTAATGATTATTGGTCAACCCGCTAAATGGTTTGTAGATTTACTTACTAAAATTAATAAATTCATCATCAAGATCTTCTCTTATTTAGGCAAATTGGTGCCAGTATATATATTAATTTCGATGATAAAGATTGTTTTAATTCAAGATAAAAACACCATTACAAATCTATGGAAATTAATTGGTGTATTCCTTTTATTAATTCTTGTTATGATGCTTATTTATTTTGTTAGAACATTAATAATCACCAAGGGTAAAGATAAAAAGGTTTTACTTAAGGCAATTCCACCATTCATTATTGCTCTTTCATCCGCTAATTCTACCCTAGCGTTAGATCGTAATTTAGATGTATCTAAAAATGTTCTCAATGAAAAGGATGAATATGCTGATTTTGCCATTCCTTTATCAATGATGTTATATAAGTCTGCTGGTGTTATGTATTTAGCTGTTGTAGCGCCTTATTTCGCTATGTTAAACGGAATGCCTATTTCCTTTACCTGGCTTATTTCTTTAGCGTTAATTTGCACTCTTTTAAATATTGCTATTCCACCTGTAAATGGAGGAGGGATTAATAGTTATTCAATTCTTTTAACTGAACTATCTCTTCCATTAACACCACTTCCACTTTTAATCGTGTTAGATTCAGTTATGGAATTTATCATTACTGGTTTTAATGTTTATGGCCAAACTCTTGAAACTTATTGCATTGCAAGAACCAGTAAAAATATCAAAGAATAAAATTATGGTAATTAATAACTCATTCATTGAGTTAAAATATATTTAATTAATAAGGAGAATTAGAAATGAAATTCTTAATGATTGCTAATAGTTTCGGGGTTAACTTACAAACCTTTGCAAAGCAAATTGCAGAAGCTAATAATTTTGATTTAGATATTTATGTTTTATATATTGGTGGTTGTTCTTTGGATAATCACTGCAGAAACATTGATGGAGATGTTAAAGGTTATGAATTATTTGTTAATGGTTCATCAACAGGTAAATTCATCTCAATTAAAGATGCATTAGAAATGGATAAGTGGGATGTTATTTCACTTCAACAAGCATCACATATGTGTGCTTTAGTGGATACATATTATCCTTATTTTGAAAAAGTATATAACTATGTTAGAGAATTAAGACCTGATTCAAAAATCATCTTCCATAAAACATGGGCGTATTCTCCAATCAACTCATTCAAATATGAAACAGTTCCTAATTTCTATCCACCATTCAAGTTCACTAATGCGAAAGATATGAAAGCTGGATTAGACTTTAGTGTTAACAAAATTTGCACAGAATTTGGTATTGATACAATTATCAGAAGTGGCGATGTTGTTGAAAAAGCTACCGCAGAAATCGGTGATTGTTATGATTCACAAGGTTTCCACCTTAATGAAATGGGTTGTTATTTAATTGGTTGCCACTTAGTTAAACTTTTCTCAGGAAAACCATTAACTAACGTATATAGAGCACCTAATACAGGCCTTGCTACTTGCGAAAGATGCGTAGAATTTATTAACAAGAATTTTTAATAACAGACAATGAAAAAAGCACCATAAGGTGCTTTTTGTTTTGGTTAATTACTTACCTG